>CAZQFI010000064.1:0-3768 GCA_964592545.1 uncultured Geobacteraceae bacterium | reverse complement strand
GTTGAAGTCAAAAAAGGCAGGAAGTGGAGCCGTCTCCAACTCAATTTAAATATCACAGGTCCGACCAATTGATCGGACCTGTAAAATACTCAATTCAAGATCTGCAATAAAAGCTAGGTTGGTTTATCAATAACAAGGAATTTATCCATCATTTCAACAAGATACGGAATCTGCGGTTTGGTTGCATAGCCATCGGCGCCCACCTGATCACATTTGACAACCATCTGTTCATTGATCAGTGACGAGAACATCACCACTTTGATATCTTTGAGAATTGGATCGTCTTTAATCTTTTTGCACAGCGTCAATCCATCCATCTTGGGCATTTCAATATCAGAAATCAGTAAATTCAACAGCGTGTCCAACGGTTCCCCATCGATAACCCGCTGCTTAATCTCCAGAATATGCTCGTAACACTCCTGACCATCAACAAAAACCTGCAGATCGGTATAATTGGAGCCCTTGAGAACTTTTTCAATCCCGGCGCGGATAAGGGCGGAATCTTCAGCCATCATCAACTTCATTTTCTCGCGGGTATGAGGCAGTTTCTCCCGCATCTCATCGGAGTGAAGGTCGGCCTCGTAATCAAGATTTGATTCCGAATCAAATTCGGCAACGATATGCTCAAGATCGACAATCAGAATCTCCCGACCGTCAATATTGACGCTGCCGGTAAAACGGGGGCGATACTGATCGATAAAACTTGCCATCGGCTGGACATCCTCCCACGAGACCCGATGGATCTGGTTAACGCCGTCAACCTTGAAGCCGTTCACCCGATCGTTGAATTCACACACCAGCACAACCCGACGAACGTCATCGTTGAGGTCATCCTCTTTTTGAGCAATGTGCGATTTCAGATCGATCAGCGGAATTGTACTGCCACGCAGCAGCAATGTCCCAAGCATCCCTTCACTGCTACCGGGAACAACCGTCAACGATTCCTGATCAAACGTGATGATCTCTTTCAATTTATGGACGTTGATACCGAAAGATTGGGTCCCGAGATAGAACTCAATGATCTCCATCTCATTGGTTCCCGTCTCAAGAAGGATTTCCTGCTTCTGATAGTCACTCATCAAAAAACCTCTCCGTGTAAAAAATTGAAATAACATTTGACCAGTTTAATCATAATATGTCAATATTTAATCGCGACATTTATTGCTACAAAATGTAGTGATCTCGTGTATAATGAATTATTAAGATCAACTTACATTTAATGGCGAGGATTCTCGATGACCGATATGGCACAATCACATTATCAACTGGGAATGAACTACTTTCAGGGCAAAGGAGTTCAGAGATCCTATACTGAGGCGCTTAAATGGTTCAGACTGGCCGCCCAGCATCACCACGCCAAAGCAACTTTTATGCTTGGAAGAATGTACGACAAGGGGAAAGGGACAACCGAAAACCCGGCTGAAGCGATCAAATATTACCAGCAGGCGGCAGAACTGGGCTACACCCGGGCGCAGAATATCCTTGGTCAGGCGTACATAAAAGGACGGGGTGTTCCTGCCGATTACGATCAGGCTCTCCACTGGTTTCGTAAAGCGGCCGATCTGGGGTACTCCGATGCGCAATACAACCTTGGGCTGATGTACGCAAAAGGGCACGGGGTTCCGAAAGATTTTATCGAAGCCCGCCGCTGGTGGGGAATGGCGGCCGAGCAGGGAAATTCGAAGGTTCAGTTTACCCTGGGGCACATGTACCTGGTCGGTAAAGGGGTGAAGAAGAACTACTCCAAGGCCCGCCAATGGTTGCGCCAGGCCGCCGATCAGGGACTGCCGACGGCTCAATACCACCTTGGAATGATGTATGCCAGAGGAACCGGTGTGCTGCAGAGCTTCACCGAAGCTCGCAACTGGCTGCAGAAAGCCGCCGAGCAGAATCACCTTGAGGCAATTTACCAGCTGGGAAAACTCCTCAGTTCCAGCAGCGAGGAAATCCGCGATCCGGTTTCGGCCGTTGCCCTGCTGAAACAGGCGGCAACCCGTGGCCACCAGCGAGCACAGGTCGTCCTTGGACAACACTTTGTCAAAGGGATTGGAACGCCACAGGATCTGCAGCTTGCCTACCACTGGTGGCTTGAGGCGGCCAATGCGGGAAATGCCGATGCCCAATACAATCTGGGGATCATGCACCTCAATGGTAAAGGGGTCGAAAGAGACGCCGTTGAAGGGAAAAGGTGGCTCACCGAAGCGGCTGATCAGGGCCATACCAAGGCCCAGTATTGTCTGGGCGTCATGTACTCCACCGGCAAAGGGGTCCCCCAGGACATGGACGAGGCATTTCGCTGGAAAGAAGCAGCCGAGTTCTGGGAATCTCTGTAGTCGCGCCAACACAACATATTCGTCTCTAAATAATTATCCCCTATTGCATATCTAATGCACCTGTGCATAATGCATTTATGCACACAACTCTCGAACTTCAGGCTCTCGCTGACGCAACGGCCCGCGTCATGATTGTTGTCGACCGGGATGGAAATACCATCCTGCTCAGTAAACTGGCGCGGGAACGTCTCAATATCACCCCCGGTGTTCCTCTTGAAACCGAACTACCCGGATTCTGGCTGCACGTCAAAAAGATTCTTTCCGGCCGGCAGGACCACTGTGAGGTCCCGCTACAGATTGCAGAGAGTGAATATCTCGCCGGGGTCAACCCCCTGATCGAAAAGAATCAGATCCGCGGGGCCGTCTGCATCCTCGTCGACAGCACCCAGCTCGATACCATGACCCGGCGCCTTCCCTCGTTTCAGATGCTGCTGCGCGAGCTCGACACCATCATCAACTCATCATCCGACGGCCTGTTTGTCTGCGATGCCGCAGCTAACGTTATCCGGATGAACCCGGCATCGGAGAAAATCCACAACATCTCGGCAACCGAAATTGTCGGGCGCAACATGCGTGAACTGATCGAAACAGGATTTATCGACCAGTCGGCAGCCCTCGAAGCGAGTATCAGTAAAAAGCAGGTCAGCATGCTGTAAAACAAAGAAGATGGCTACAAGCTGATCTCGATTGCGACCCCGGTATTTGATGAAAAAGGGGACCTGATCCGGGTGGTTGTCAGTGAACGCGATATCACAGAAATCGACACCCTGCAACGCGAACTCGAGGAGCAGGCCGCCATCAAGGACGGCTTTCGAGATCAGATGCTTGCGATGCAGCAGGCGGAGCTCAAATCGCAGCAGATCATTGCCCGCAGCCCGGCCATGATTCGAGCCCTGCAACAGTCTATTAAAGTTGCCAAGGCCGATTCGTCGGTCTTAATTCTGGGAGAATCGGGAGTCGGCAAGGGATTGATTGCCGACCTGATCCATAAAAATTCGAGCCGGGTTGGACACCCGCTGATCAAAATCAACTGCGGTGCAATCCCCGAATCGCTCATCGAAGCCGAGTTGTTCGGTTACGAAAAAGGGGCCTTTACCGGTGCCCAGGCCGCCGGGAAAATGGGCCATTTTGAACTGGCCGATGGGGGGACACTGTTCCTTGACGAGATCGCGGAGCTGCCGTTGTCATCGCAGGTTAAACTGCTGCGTTTCCTTGAAGACGGTCAGATCACCCGCCTGGGCGATACCAAAAGCCGCACCGCCGACGTCCGCGTTCTTGCAGCGACCCACCGCGATCTCGAACAGATGGTGAAAGAGGGGAAATTCCGCCTTGATCTCTATTACCGCCTCAATGTTATCCCGATTCACATCCCACCGATACGGGAGCGTTACGACTGCATCGTTCCGCTGATTCGGCATTATATTGAAACCTTCAG
>CAZQFI010000063.1:0-4546 GCA_964592545.1 uncultured Geobacteraceae bacterium | reverse complement strand
CCGGGCGGCTGATCAATATTGTGGTGGCGTAATGAGAATTATCGCTCTTGTTGTCCTGATCTGTTTGGCCGGGTGTGGTTACACTTTTCCCGGTCATAGCGGTACCCTGCCGGGTGGGGTCGAGCGGCTTTACGTTCCCCTGGTTGTCAACAAGACTTCCGAGCCACAGCTCGAAAACAAGATGAGTAACCGATTAAGCGAAGTTCTTCCGCGGAACAGTAAGATCATCCTGGTTGATAGTCCGGAGGAGGCCGACGGAATTCTCAAGGCGACAGTTCTCAGTTACAGCAAGGGAGCTATCTCTTACGACCGCAATGATGATATCAGTGAATATCGTGCGACAATTGTCATGACAGCTGTTTTACAGCAAGCCGGGACAGAGGAGGTCCTGTGGGAGAAAACCCTCCGCTGGAGTACCGAGTATATTGCCGACACGAACAAGAATATCCAGTCAGATCTCGAGAAACAGGCCATCGATGAGGTGACCCTGCGGCTGGCAGAAGAAACTCTTTTTCAGTTGACCGACGATTTTTGATTGATGAATGCCGATGAGCTCTACAATCGGTTACGGGCGGGGGATGTCCCCAGTCTTATCCTCCTCTGTGGTCAGGAGCCCTACCTGATTCAACGGGCGGCACGTGCTGTTCGCAAGGCGGTTCTCCCTGCCGATAAGGATGACTTCAACGATAACCAGTTTGATGGCAAAGAGGTCAGCGGCAGCGAGGTGCTGGAAGCCGCCATGACCTTTCCCGTTTTTGCTGAGAAGCGGTTGGTCACAGTGAAAAATGCCCAACTGCTGAAAGCGGCCGACCTTGATCTCCTCCTCCCTTACCTGGAACAACCGGTTCCCGAAACCTGTCTTTTATGTGTCGCCGACAAAATTGATAACCGGCGGAAATTTTTTCAACAGTTTAAAAAATGCGGAGCACTGGTCGAGTTCAAACCCCTGAGTGACCGGGAGGTTCCGCGCTATGTCAAGGCAACTCTCAAGCAGCGTCATCTCGATATTTCGGCCGATGCCGTCGATCTTTTTTGCTCAATGGTTGGCAATAATCTCCACGAAGTTCACGCCGAACTTGACAAGCTTATCACCTACCTCGGTTCTGCGACTCTGGTCGATATCAAAGATGTCCAGGCGGTTGTTTCACGGGGGCGGGCTGAGAATATTTTCGAACTCGGAAATGCGGTCGGTCGCGGTGATATTGCGGCGGCATTGACCCTGGTTGGCCGACTTGGTGCTGCCGGCGAAGCGCCGTTGAAGATTCTGTCGTTACTGGTGAGGCATTTTCGCCAGTTGTGGAAAGTAAGAGAGTTGCAGGTGAAAAATCGCCCGGTTAAAGAGATTGCCAAGGTTGCGGGGGTGCCGTTCTTTGTTGTTGACAGTCTGATTCAGCAGGGGAAAAAATTTTCACGGCTCGATTTTATTCGCGCTCACGAACTGTTTCTTGAAACCGACCTGGCAATGAAATCGAGTGGTGCCGATGCGGCCGCCTTACTCGAAAACCTGATCCTCAATCTGGTGAAGAAGCGGGCTCAATAAAAAAAGGGGCTGACAACGCAGCCCCTTCTGATACTCTCTGTATATCTCTGTTAACCGAGGGTATTGACCAGCTTGACCAAACGGGAGATCTTACGGCTGGCAGTTGCTTTGTGGATAACCCCCTTGGTCGAGGTTTTATCGATATAGGGAATTGCTTTTGCGAGTGCCGCCTGTGCGGCGTCTTTGTCTCCGGCGGTAACGGCTTCACGAACTTGTTTCACCAGGTTACGCATGGTGGTCCGAACATGTGTGTTGCGGGCTTTTCTGACGGCATTCTGGCGATTACGTTTTGCTGCTGATTTATGGTTTGCCACAGTTTTTCTCCTTAAAGTAGTGAATCATCTCTCTGTAAAAGTGGCGTGATATTAGTGGGTACTTCCGGATCTGTCAAGTTAGAAAATAATAATTATAGTGAAAAAAATACGTATCTTCAGTCTGTTATGTGCGATGATATAGGGATTAAAATTATCACATGACGAAAAGTCGTAAAATTGCATCTGCGACAATCATAATGGCGGCAGCGACATCTCTCAGTCGGGTCGCCGGTCTGGTTCGTGACGTTATTGTTGCCCGTCTTTTTGGAGCGGGAATGATGACCGATGCCTTTTTTATGGCTTTTACCATTCCCAATCTGCTGCGGCGTTTTTTTGGCGAGGGATCCCTCACCGCAGCATTTGTCCCGACTTTTTCCGAAGTCTTTCATCAGCGGGGTGAAAAAGAGGCACAGCAACTGGCCAATCGTTGTGCGACGCTGCTGTTACTGATAATGCTGGTGATTGTTACACTGGGGGTTGTTTTTTCGCCGTGGATCGTTCAGGGGATTGGTTACGGCTTCGGACAGGTTGAAGGGAAGCTGCACCTGACCAGCCAGTTAAATCGGATCATGTTCCCGTACATCGGACTGGTCTCCATGCTGGCACTGCTTACCGGAATTCTCAATGTTCGTGGTCACTTTTTCCTCCCGTCACTCTCCCCTCTATTCCTGAATCTCGCGATGATCCTCAGTGCCTTAACGCTGGGGAGTCTCTTCGAACGCCCGATCTTTGCTCTGGCCGTTGGAGTTGTCCTTGGCGGCATCGTGCAGCTGTTGTTACAGTTTCCCGCTCTTGTCCGCTACCGGATGCGTTTCCGGCTCGATTTTAATTTTCGCGGCGATACACAGCTCAAACGTGTTTTGATGTTGATGCTGCCGGGAATTGCCGGGGTTGCCATTTATCAGATCAACATCATCGTGACTCGTTTGATGGCGTCGTTTCTCCCTGACGGGAGTGTCTCATACCTCTACTACGGGCAGCGACTGTTTGAATTTCCGCAGGGGATATTTATTGTCTCGCTGGCGCAGGCCGCCCTCCCGACAATGAGCCAGCAGGTTGCAGAAAAAGACGCTGCCGGGCTGCGCGAATCACTCAATTTTGCCATGACGCTGGTGACGATTTTTACCCTTCCGGCGATCATTGGCCTTGTCCTCTGTGCCAAGCCGATTTATTCAGTCTTCTTCTTCGGCGGTGAGTTTGATTTGACCGCCCTCGAAAATACCGCTCTCGCTCTGATCTGTTACGCTCCGGGACTGATTTTTGTCGGTTACAGTCGCATTGCAGCTCAGACGTTTTATGCCCTCAAGGATACCCGGACACCGGTTGTGATCTCTTTCTGGACGTTGCTGGTCAATCTGGTGGCCGGATTGATTTTGATGCGCCTCTACGGTTTTGCCGGATTGGCTGTTGCATTGACTCTGGCTTCGATCTTCAATGCGGTGGTGCTGCTGATCCTGCTGCAGCGCAAAATCGGGTTGTTTCTCCACAGCTCACTGTTTGTCCCGATTCTGAAAGTGATCCCGGCCTGTCTGCTTATGGCATTTGCTGTCAATGCCGTTCTTGGGACGACCGACTGGACGACTTCAGGTGATCTGCTGGCGAAGGGGGCAATTCTCCTCACGGCAGCGGCTGGTGGTGCGGGCCTCTATCTGGGGTGCTGTTATCTCCTCAGGGTTGATGAAATTCGTCGTGGCTGGCAGTTGCTGCGCAGGCGTGGCCATTCCTAACCTTACAACTCCCCCCACCTTTTCCCCGATCTAAAACTGCCGGAACTGGATTTCACCGCGCTGAATTTTCAGGTCGAGCCACCGCTTCAGCCACGCCTTGATAAATTGACGGGTTACGGGGGTCAGTAAAATAAAGCCTGTCAGGTCGGTACAGAACCCCGGCGTCAGAAGCAGGAGTCCCCCAGCCAGAATGACGGCACCATCCATCAGTTCTTCCGCCGGCAGGCGTCCCTGATTCATCTCTGCCTGGATCCGGTTAATAATTTGAAATCCCTGGGTTCTCGCCAGGTAGGCGCCGGCTATCCCGGTGAGAAAAATCATCGCAATTGTTGCGCCAATCCCAATCTGATGGCTTGCTGCGATCAAAACATATAGCTCAATTATTGGCACCAGTGTGAAGAGGATCAGGAGCTTTATGAACATGTGTTGTTCCTTTCATAAAAGAAAGTAAATTTTCTGTTGGTGATATGTGGTAATTTTGTCGGACAAACATCTTTATGTTGTAACATACTGTAATTATTGACATAATAAAGTGATTAAAAAATAGGCAAGATGTTGTTGTGTGCAGAATATCCTGTGCTGTTGTTCGTTTCAACAGCTTTATGAACAACTTTTCCACCATCGGCGTGGATTGAGAAAAAACCCATTATTTTTCAGCCCCTTTGAAATTGATGACCCAAAAAGAACTTTATTCGGCGTCGATTTTTGCTATCACCTGCATGGTTTTTTTGCGGAGCACATCTTCGGCATCGAGATGACGCGAGTTGGACACTTGAACGATGCCAAACAATATCTCTCCGATCGCCGTTTCGAGCTGCGGTTTTGTCTCAGCTTCAGAAAGTGATGATATCTTTTGTATGTTGTGAATAATATCATCAACCAGAGCCGCCGGCTGTTGACCCTCGATTTTTTTTGCCACCTGTGTTGCCATCTTGAGCGCCGGGAGGGTTTTGGGGATTCTCTCC
>CAZQFI010000062.1:0-5689 GCA_964592545.1 uncultured Geobacteraceae bacterium | reverse complement strand
CCATTGATGAGGCGTTTCTCGACGTTTCCGGTTCCCTCGATTATTTTGGCGGGGTGGAGCGGATTGCCTACCTGATTAAATCCCGGATCAAGGTCCGTTTTGGAATCGGCTGCTCGGTGGGAGTCGCTCCCAACAAGTTATTGGCAAAGCTTGCTTCCGGCATGGAAAAACCGGGCGGTTTAACTCTGATCAGACCGGAAGCAATAGATGATCTTCTCAGAGATCGGCCGATTGAAGAAATTTGCGGGATTGGCAGAAAGACAACACAAAAACTCAACCGGTTGGGGGTTTATACGTGCGGACAATTAAGCTGTTTTCCGGTTGTGAAGCTGAAGAAACTCTTTGGGATTGTCGGTGAGCGGTTGGTTCTGATGGCGCGTGGCATTGATCCCAGCCCGGTGGTGCCGCCGGACCATGAATCCGGGGTAAAAACAGTCGGTCACAGCATGACGTTGCGAAAAGATATCTCCTCACGTGATGAGATCGCCCGGTTTTTACTCCAGTCGGCCGAGATGGTCGGGCGGCGGGCACGACGTTATGGTGTCAGTGGCCGGACGGTTGTGTTGACGCTCCGTTATGCCGATTTTTCGACCTGTCACCGTCAACAGGCTCAGATTGGTTTGATTAACCGCAGTGAGGAGATTTATCGGGCGGCATTGCGAATTCTCGACAGTTTGCTTCTGACCCAGCCGGTTCGGTTATTGGGAATCTGCCTGGCCAATCTTGATGCCTGTAGCGGTCAGTTGTCATTGCTTCCCGAAGATCATTTGCGGGAGAGGTTGACTGTGGCTCTGGACCGGGTCAACGACCGCCACGGCGAGTTTACTGTGATGCCGGGACGTTTACTGAGCATGAAGGGGAAGGGGAGTCACGTGATTTCCCCGGCGTGGCGGCCGGAAGGGATTCGCAACGTCGGAGTTGATTGAATTTCGGTGGGTCAAAAATTTTTCTGAGTCATGGAAAGTATCTCTTTGACCAGCTTTTCCGGTGTTTTTCCGGTTGTTGAAATTTGGGGAAATTGCCGATAAATATGGTCACGCTGCTGGAGCAGGGTGGTGATTTTTTGTAAAGGGTCCTGTTCCTGAAGCAGTGGCCGGGTGTCACCCTGCCGGGAGACCCGGTGTAAAATCTCTTCAGCAGTGGCCGTCAGACAGAAAATCTGTCCGGTTCGACTCAGCATTGTGACATTCTCCCGATCAAGGACCAGTCCTCCACCGGTGGCGACCACCAGCCCACTTTTTTCCGCGAGTTTTTTAACCAGATCGGTTTCGAGTTGACGGAAAGCGTTTTCCCCCTGTGTTGCGAAGATTTCGGAAACGGTTGTTCCGGTCTGCTGTTCAATCAGAGTGTCGGTATCGATGAACCGGTAGCCGATTTTTTCGGCGAGCAACCGTCCTACAGTCGATTTTCCTGTTCCCATGAATCCGGTAAGGATAATGTTCGGTTGTGACATCAGACTCTCCCTTGTATATCGCTTCGCAGACTGGAGCTTGACACTAGGAGAACAGTGGCACGGTGTCAAGAGTGAGAAAGGTTCCACAAAATGTCATATTTGAGTCAAAATGTCCTTATTCCCTTGGCTTTCAGAACGCTTTCTGCCATAATCCCGCTTTTTTGGAAAAATCATTATTTATAAAGGGTTTAGAATGTCTGAAAAGATAAGAAATATTGCAATTATTGCCCACGTTGACCACGGCAAAACGACACTGGTTGATGCGATGTTGGTTCAGTCGGGTGTTTTTCGTGAGCATCAGGAAATCACTGAGCGGGTGATGGACAGTAACGATCTTGAAAAAGAACGGGGCATTACGATTCTGTCCAAGAACCTTTCGGTTCAGCACGGCGGACTGAAGATCAATATCGTCGATACTCCCGGTCACGCCGATTTTGGTGGGGAGGTTGAGCGCATTCTGAAAATGGTCGATTCGGTACTGTTGCTGGTCGATGCTTTTGATGGTCCGATGCCGCAGACCCGCTTTGTGTTGAAAAAATCTCTCGATCTGGGTCTTAAGCCCATTGTTGTGATCAACAAAATTGATCGCCCCGGTGCCCGTCCGGAGGCGGTTGTCGATATGGTCTTTGATCTGTTCTGTGAACTGGATGCCAGCGAGGATCAGCTTGATTTTCCAATTGTCTACGCCAGTGCAAAATTCGGCATTGCCAAAAAGCATCTGGAAGACGACTCGGAAAACCTTGAGCCGTTATTTGAAATGATCGGTGAACGGGTTGCCCCTCCGGTTGGTGATCCGGCGGCTCCATTTCAGATGCTGGTGACCAATATCGACTACAATAAATTCATTGGCCGGACGGCGACGGGAAAAATTTTTAATGGGACCGTCAAGGCGGGTGAAACAGTTGCCCGAATCGATCATGCCGGGAATATAACGACTGGACGGATCAGCAAGTTGCTTGGCTATCAGGGGTTACAGCAGGTTGAGCTGCAGGAGGCCTACGCCGGTGATATTGTGACAATTGCCGGATTTGAGAATCTTGGAATCAGTGAGACTCTGGCCGATATTGAGCACCCCGATCCACTCCCCTATGTCGCAATCGATGAGCCGACGTTGTCGATGAACTTCATCGTTAATAACTCTCCCTTTGCCGGTCGGGAAGGGAAGTGGGTCACCTCACGGAATATCCGTGACCGTCTGATGAAAGAGTTGCGAACCAATGTTTCGCTGCGGGTTGAAGAGACATCCAATACCGATACGTTCAAGGTTTCGGGCCGGGGAGAGCTGCATCTGTCAATTCTGATCGAAAATATGCGCCGTGAAGGGTTTGAACTGTCGGTATCGAAACCGGAAGTTATTTTCCGTGAGATCGACGGCGTCCGTTGTGAGCCGATTGAGCATTTGACCATCGACGTTCCCGAGGACTATCAGGGGACCGTGATCGAGAAGCTCGGCAAGCGTAAAGCTGAGATGACCTCAATGCAGACGATGGATGGAACCAACCGGATTGAGTTTCTGATCCCGGCGCGGGGATTGATCGGGTTCCGTACCGAATTCATGACCGATACCCGTGGTACCGGGGTGATGAATCACTGTTTCCACGAATATGCCCCCTATAAGGGAGAGATCGAAGGGCGTAAAAATGGCGTCCTGATTGCGATGGAAGCGGGGGAGACAGTTGCTTATTCGTTGTTCGGACTGCAGGATCGCGGGATTCTGTTTGTCAGCCCCGGTGTCCAGGTTTACGAGGGGATGATTCTTGGTCAGCATGCCAAGGAGAACGATCTGGTCGTTAATGCCTGCCGTGGCAAGAAGCTGACCAATGTTCGCGCTTCGGGCAGTGATGAGGCCATCCGTCTGACGCCACCGCGAATTCTCTCTCTGGAGCAGGCTCTTGAGTATATCGCCAACGATGAACTGGTTGAGATCACGCCCCAATCAATTCGCTTGCGGAAACGCTATCTCGATGCGAATGATCGTAAAAAGATGGAGAAAAAAGCGAAGTAAATTTTGTTCCGGGGAGATGTTCCTGTTACATCTCTCCGGAATGTTCTCAGTTCTCCATTCCCAGCCGTTTGATTTTTTCTACCAGGGTTGTCCGATTGATTTTTAGCAGTTCCGCTGCGCGTGCCTTTACCCCACCTCCCAGAACCATCGCCTGCTTAATCATTTCCCGCTCCACATCCGCAATGACCCGGTTCATGTCGATCCCACTAGTTGTGACCTGTGGGGGAACTGAGGTTGGTTGTGAGGGAGTTTTCCCGATATCAGATGGAAGGTCTTTGCAACTGATGATCTGACTGTCGGTCAGGGCAATGGTTCGTTCAATGATATTCTCCATCTCCCGGACATTTCCCGGCCAGTGGTATGTTTCCATCGCGTGTATGGCATCATCGCCGATTGTTATTAGTGGCCGGTTCATCTCCCGACAGATTTTCTCGGTGAAAAAACGGGCCAGCTGAGGGATATCACCGCGGCGTTCTCTGAGTGGCGGAAGGTGGATCGGAATAACGTTGAGGCGGTAGTAGAGGTCCTCACGGAACTGTCCGTTTTTAACCTTCTCCTGTAAGTCAACATTGGTGGCTGAAATCAGGCGGATATTGAGATGGATCTTGCGATTGGATCCAACCCGCTCAAATTCGTGCTCCTGCAGCACCCTCAACAATTTCATCTGTAATTGCTGAGGCATATCACCAATTTCATCAAGAAAGATAGTTCCGTGGTTGGCAACTTCAAATTTTCCCGGTGAATCGGCAATCGCACCGGTGAATGCCCCTTTGATATGACCGAATAACTCCGATTCAAGAAGCTCGGCCGGGATGGCGCCACAGTTAATGGCAATAAAAGGTTTGTTTTTGCGTGGGCTGTTGTAGTGGATGGCGCGGGCAACCAGCTCTTTTCCTGTTCCGGAAGCGCCGAGGATCAGAATGGTGGAGTCGGTTGCCGTCACTTTTTCCATCCGGCTGAAAACCCGCTGCATGGCCTGGCTGGTCCCGATGATATTGTCGAAACGGTAGCGGCCATGAAGCTGCTGACGCAGGTACTTGTTTTCCATGATCAACCGGCGTTTTTCGAGTGCCTTTTCGATCTGGACTTTCAGTCGGTCGAGGTTGAAAGGTTTGGTAATATAGTCGAGAGCCCCTTCCCGCATTGCTTCAACGGCGGTTTCTGCCGAAGCTTTTCCGGTTATCAGAATAACGCACGTCTCGGGTGAATCATCTTTGACCCACTTCAGAACATCGATTCCACTGATACCGGGAAGGACAAGATCGCTGATAATCAGATCGAAAGAGATATCCTGCAGCAGTTTCAGGGCATGCTCCCCGGAATGACTGGTCTCAACGGCATAGCCGATTTTTCTGAGCAGGAGTGAGAGGGCATCACAGCTTTGCTCTTCATCGTCGATCAATAAGATCTGAGGTTTTTCCGGCATGTTGCGCTCCATTGCGTCATCATTTTGACGAAAATAGCATGGTCGGTGGTCTATCACAAGAAATATTGGAGATTGATAATGGTGTTGTGGTACAATGGCGAGTCAAGGAGATGTATTTCGATGGTAAGCGGAGTGACTTCCTATTCTCAAAATTCCCCATCAGGTGCGGTTCTGTCCGGTTTTTACCGGGGGGATGGTCGCACTATAACTGATCACGCTGACGTTTCTGAAAATAAAAACGGTGTCACTTCCCGCACGAAAAGTGATTCCAGTGAAGATTCTACCACTTCGCGAGAGAAACTCGAATTGAGTCAGGAGGCACAGGAGATCCGTGAGTTACAGCTGCGTGATCGTGAGGTTCGTGCCCATGAGGCTGCTCATGCTGCGGCCGGTGGAGCGTATGCCGGTTCCCCGACCTATACGTTTGAGCATGGGCCGGATGGTCATTCTTACGCTGTTGGCGGGTCTGTCAGTATTGACACGTCTCCGATAAAAGGTGATCCGCAGGCAACTCTGCAGAAGATGGAGCAGGTGCGTGCTGCTGCTTTGGCTCCGGCGCAGCCGAGTGCCCAGGATATGAAAATTGCTCAGAAGGCTCAAGCGCTCGCGGCAAAAGCCCGTGTTGAAATGGTTCAGCAGCGTCAATCTTCCACTTCTCATCAAGCCACGTCAGTCGATCCTTCCCCTGTTGGCGATTCTGACAAACAAAATTCGCCGCGGCAAAATTCTCAAGTGGCTCAGTCAGTTGACACTTCAAGCAGTGCTTCAGGACTCTCCCGGCTCGATATTTATTCGTGAGTCAGAC
>CAZQFI010000061.1:0-6025 GCA_964592545.1 uncultured Geobacteraceae bacterium | reverse complement strand
CGCAGCAACCAGATACGCTGCAACTGATCCGGCTCAAGCAGCAGATCCTCTTTCCGTGTTCCGGAGCGGTTGATATCCATCGCCGGGAAGGTCCGCTTATCGGCAAGACGGCGGTCAAGGTGGAGTTCCATATTACCGGTTCCCTTGAACTCCTCAAAGATAACTTCATCCATCTTGCTGCCGGTATCGATCAGAGCAGTCGCAATGATCGTCAAACTGCCGCCCTCCTCGATATTTCGTGCTGCGCCAAAGAAACGTTTCGGCTTGTGGAGAGCATGAGCATCAACACCTCCCGAAAGAATCTTGCCGCTCGATGGAATAATCGTATTATAGGCGCGTGCCAGTCGGGTAATTGAATCGAGCAGGATCACAACATCGCGCTTGTGTTCAACCAGCCGGCGGGCCTTTTCAATAACCATCTCAGCCACCTGAACGTGACGGTTGGCCGGTTCATCAAAGGTGGATGAGATAACCTCACCATCGACGTTGCGCTGCATGTCGGTGACCTCTTCGGGTCGCTCATCAATCAGCAGAACAATCAGATACACTTCGGGGTGATTTTCGGTAATCGAATTGGCAATATTCTGCAGCAGGACCGTTTTACCGGTGCGCGGTGGAGCGACAATCAGAGCACGCTGCCCCTTGCCAATCGGAGAGACCAGATCGATAACCCGCGTCGCCTGATTTTCGGGTGTCGTCTCAAGAATCAGCCGCTCATTTGGAAACAGCGGTGTCAGGTTATCAAAGAACGTCTTTTCACGCATCTTCGCCGGATCTTCAAAGTTGACCTCAGCAACCTTCAGCAGAGCGAAGTAGCGCTCTCCCTCTTTCGGCGGGCGAATCTGCCCGGCAACGGTGTCGCCGGTGCGCAGCGCAAAGCGCCGGATCTGTGACGGTGAAATATAAATATCATCGGGGCCGGGAAGATAGTTGGCATCGGGTGCCCGCAAAAAGCCGAACCCGTCAGGAAGAATCTCCAGCACCCCCTCGCCGTAGATGGCTTTCTTTTGGGCCGCAGTCGCCTTGAGAATCGAATAAATCAGATCCTGCCGGCGCATCCCGCCAATCTCCTCCAGACCGAGGTCTTTGGCAAATTCAATCAGTTCGGTAATTTTTGTTTTTTTCAGGTCTTTCAGGTTCATAAAAGTTCTCCAGCCCCGAATTCGGGGCATACGCAGGAATCAGAACAGATTCTCTGCTGATAAAAAAGGGGGTTAAATCTATCTATTTTCACGTTATGCAAAATAACCGGAGTCCATACAGAAACAGCCCGCTGTTTTTTAGCAACAAGGGAAGAATCAGGGCGGGTGATATTAGTCAAGTTATTATTCTAAACTCTTTTTCAGGCAGTAAATTTATAGTGAGTGGTTTTATCAGAATTTATATATTTTGATTTGAGGGACGATATCTACTCATCCTGCGTCGGCAGGAAACAAAGCGGGCAGGTAGCTCAAAAGTTTTCACTAAAGTCGCTTTTACCCGCTTTGACTTCCCGTGTCAACACCGAAAAAATAAAAGATTTAAATTTTTGTTTTATTGAAATGGCCAGATCATATCAAAACCGATCCCGGAAACAATCTCATCGAACAGGTTATCGTACATCTCCGGGAGTTCGTTAATACCATTCTTATCGGAGTCTTCATCGAGAACCCGCTCAATCCCGGATAAAGTGATGTTCTTCACCCGAACAAGGTCGGTTTTATTGTAGTATGCTTCGTCAAAATCGGGATATTGCAGAACCAGAGCTTCAAAGCTGTCCTGGTCGGCAAGCTGCCACAACACCTCACCGTTACGATCAACGACAGCCGCCGTTGCCAGAATATCGCTGTAACGGGTCGTCAACTTTTCAAGTTTGGTTCGGGAATAGCGGGTCATTTCGACCTGTTCTCCCGAGAAAACGACGATCAGCAGGGCATCAACAACATTTTTCTTTGCAATTTCCGCAATGGTTGCTTTGTCGAAATTATAGCCCAGAGGCCAGCCGAGATCATCATGCGTGCTCCCCCCCGCCAACAGAGACAAAGCTGTCAGCTCAGAATTATTCGAAAGGAGCCGCACATCAAAGTAGTTTTTTTTCTCTTTCAACCTCTCGGCCAGCTGGTGGTGTTTCCCTTCAGCCGATTGTGCCAGAACGTCAAATAAAAGATCCTTCTCAGGATAATTCAAAGAGCTGTTGCGGTCGACCAGAAGGGGTAAAACCCCCAAAACCTGAACCTTCTGTTTATAATCATTTTCCGAAACTTGAAACCGACCACTGCTGCAACCAGCCAGAAGCACAACGAGCAAAAGAAAACCCAACCATTTTTTCATCTCAGACCTCCCGAAATTTTCCACTGTCAGCCAAACCAAGATGTTCCCTAACATAAACGTAACAGAAGAATCCTCCCTGCGAAAGGATTAGAATTGAATCTGGCCGTTTTCTACCGGAATTGTCCGCCGCTGAAAATTGTCCCGGCCCCACTGGAGAAGTTCAGAGGGGGGCGCTGCAATCAGAGTCTGTGGTGGCCGCTGTCCCAAAAAATCGAGTGCCCGCCAAATCAGTTCGCCACCATTCTCCGGCGTAACCAGACCAAAGTCACCGTAACGTTTGCTTATTTTCCGGCCACCTTCATCACAGGCCAGCGGCAGGTGAAAATAATCGGGAGCCGTTTCTCCCAGACAGTGGTAAAGGTAGATTTGGCGGGGAGTTGATGACAGGAGATCGGCACCACGAACAACCTGTGTCACCCCGGAATCGATATCATCAACGACAACGGCCAGTTGATAAGCAAACAACCCATCAGACCGATGGAGAACAAAATCGCCAACATCTCTTTCCAGATTCTGACAATGGCGCCCCATAATGCCGTCGTCAAAACAAATCACCTCATCGGAAACACGTAATCGGACCGCCCGCTCCGACCGCCCTCCCGCTATTCCGTTCCGACAGGTTCCGGGGTAGACGGGGCCCTCTTCACCCGAATGGGGAGCGCTCGCAAGAATCTCCCGGCGGGTACAGTTGCAGTCAAAGGTTGCCCGCTGCTCCCGGAGCTTTTTTAAAATCTCCCGATACCGTTCATATCGGCGACTCTGGTAAATGACCTCGCCATCCCACTCAAAACCCAGTTGATCCAGTAGCAGCAACATCGCATCGGCAGAGCCGGGGACAACCCGCGGCGGATCAAGATCTTCAATCCGGACAAACCAGTGGCCGCCGGAATCCTTCGCGAAAAGGTAGCTCCCCAGAGCTGCCAGCAGCGTCCCAAAATGGAGGGGACCGGTCGGGCTGGGAGCAAAACGTCCAGAGGCAGATTGAAGCGGTAATTGTCTATTTTTTCCCATAGATAAATGATGATGCAGCGGGAACACCGAAGTGTCAAGCAGCCGGAGAGTTGATAATGGACAAAAGATGCCATTGACAATGATCCCGCTTCCGTGTATTTATCACCTTAACAGTTATCTTTAGGAGGTCAAAGTGGTCATAACACGCGCAACCGAATACGCAGTCAGAACGGTTATCTTTCTGGCTCAACAACCCAAAAATGATATTGTCCTGAAAAAAGACATCTGTCGCACTCAGGAAGTAACTCCCGCCTTTCTGACAAAAATTCTGCAGCCACTTATCAAGGCCGGAATCGTCAACTCCCAACGAGGTGTAGGGGGCGGTTTTCTGCTGGCAAAAGACCCCTATGAGATCACCATGCTCGATATTCTTCAGGCCGAAGAGGGCCCGTTGAAATTGAACCACTGCCTCGTTGATACCTCAGCATGCCACCGTGACGCCTACTGTTCTGCCCATGAGGCCTGGTATGAGGCGCAGACCCAGATGGCTGAGGTTCTCAAACGCCACAATATTGGAGATCTGGTTCAGCGTGAAAAAGAAAACCTTGAGGCGCTGAAAAACAAGATGCCCTGAGATCACAAAAACAAATAGAATAGATTTGAAAAGGGACTCGGACATTCATTCCGAGCCCCTTTTTTTGATCGAAAAAAACCCTGGATTCCAGGAGGGATTAGGATATCCAGGGTAAAGCAGAGAGCTGCCACGGCCCCCTGCAAACTGTGTGGATTTCAGATTAATTCTACTACAGCCCGCTCAACTGTCAAATCCACGCAGGTATTTATTTGAACGTCTCTTCGGGGTAGGCGTTGATATGGTGAACTGTCAGGTCGGCACCGGCAAATTCCTGATCCTCGTTGAGGCGGAAACCGGCAACTTTGTCGATAACAGTATAGACAACATAACTTGTGACAAGGGCATACCCAACCGCCAGTAGCGTCCCTGCCAGTTGCGCCATAAAAGAAACGCCGCCGATCCCGCCAAGGGCACTGGTACCGAAAATCCCGGCAGCAATCCCGCCCCACGAGCCAACCACCCCATGGAGAGGCCAGACGCCGAGGACATCATCGATCTTGAGTTTTTCCTGCTCGAACTGGAATCCGTAGACAAAAATCAGCGAACCAATCCCGCCGACAAAGAACGCTCCGATCGGGTGCATCAGGTCGGAACCGGCACAGATGGCGATCAAACCCGCCAACGCACCGTTGTGGACAAAGCCGGGGTCATTTTTACTGGCAACCAGCGCAAACAGCACGCCGCCGACCATCGCCATCAGCGAGTTGACCGCAACCAGTCCCGAAACCCCTTCCAGCGTCTGGGCACTCATAACGTTAAAACCGAACCAGCCGATCGCCAAAATCCAGCTTCCCAACGCCAAAAACGGGATATTGCTGATCGGAATGGCCCGGCTTTTCCCCCGGACAAAGCGTCCCATCCGTGGCCCGAGAATCAATACCGCCGGCAATGCCAGCCAGCCGCCGATGGAGTGGACAACGACACTTCCGGCAAAATCGTGGAACGGTGCCCCGAAAGTTGATTCAAAAAAGCCCTGCAGGCCAGCACTGTTCTGCCCCCAGATCAGGGATTCAAAAATCGGATACGACACTCCGGCAAAGACACCGCCGGCAACCACCTGCGGCCAGAATTTGGCCCGCTCAGCAATCCCGCCCGAAATGATCGCCGGGATACAGGCGGCAAAGCAGAGGAAAAAGAAGAAACGGACCAGTTCGTAGCCCTGGTTTTCCCCCAGCAGTCCCGCTGCTGAAGAGTAGAAATTGATTCCATAGGATATCGGGTAGCCGATCAGAAAATAGACAACGGTCGATACCGACCAGTCGGAAAGGATCTTCACGAATGCGTTCACCTGGTTTTTACTCCGGACCGTCCCCACTTCAAGAAAAGCAAATCCGGCGTGCATGGCAAAAACCATGACTGCGCCAAGTAAAAGAAAGAGGACATCCCCACCATGTTGGAGAGCAATCAGTGATGTTTCCATTGGGCAAATCTCCTTATCGACAACATTTTATTCAATCAGATGACTGCCCCATCTTTTCAATTACCGTGCCGCGCAGCAAAAGGCCCTTTTCTGTCACCATTGACAGCAAATCGCTCTTCACTGCTTAAGTTTTAATCCAACCTGCCACTTTTTTATGCAATCAACCCGGGGGATTCGCCCGAGAGCAATTGACAAACTGCAATCCGGTAAGCTAGAGTCAAATCGACTTCGGGAGTCATGAGCGACAACGGCTCAAATCCTGTTTTCAGTGAAACAAGATCAACGTCTTTATCCAGAGTGGTGGAGGGAGAAGGCCCTGTGAAGCCACGGCAACCGATTTTCCTACGCGGAAAATATCGGTGCCAATTCCTGCCTCGGGTTAAAATGATCCGGGGATAGATGGGGACGGTGCCATAGATACAGTCAGTCAGTATCCCCGGCCCTTTCCCGTATCAGGAACAGGGCTTTTTTATTGCTTTCAGCCTGGGGATGATTCAGTGGAAGACAGCGTCGGCATCGTCACAACAGAATACGCCCATTTTGACGTTGAGCTGCGCCTCGAAAGTGGTCGGTTGCTTGGACCGCTGACCCTCGCCTACGAAACCTACGGTCAACTCAACAGCGACAAGTCAAATGTCATCCTCGTAACCCACGCCTGGACCGGAAATGCACACGCTGCCGGACTCCACTCTGAAGACGATCGCAAACCG
>CAZQFI010000060.1:0-3019 GCA_964592545.1 uncultured Geobacteraceae bacterium | reverse complement strand
GGTGGTTACTACCTCATCGGGCTGAGATGTGACACTCCGGAGCTGTTCAAGGGGATTGCCTGGGGGACCGGTGAGGTCCTGCAGCAAACCTTGGAGATTGCCGCCCGCTTAGAATTGAAGGTTAAGATATTGCCGGAGTTGAGTGATATCGACCGGCCCGCCGACCTCGATACTCTGAAAAATGATCTGCGCTTTGGCGATATTCTCGGGAGGCACCCCGCCCTTTCAGTTATCATCCCGACCCTGAATGAAGCCGCAATCCTCGAAACAACCCTCGCAAACCTCCGGCAGGCCCGTGATATCGAGATTATTGTCGCCGATGCCGGCAGCAATGATGAAACAACGGCTATCGCAACCCGGTCGGGAGCCAAACTGCTAGCAGTCTCCGGCGGCCGGGCCGCGCAATTAAATCGTGGTGCCGAGGCCAGTCGGGGCAATATTTTATTGTTTCTCCACGCCGATACCACCCTCCCGACAAATTATCCGCAACTGATTGCGGCAGCACTTGAAAAACCGGGAACCATTGCCGGGGCATTTCGCTTTAAAACACCCTCGGCGAATATTGCAATGCGGATTGTCGAGTGGGGGACCAACCTGCGCTCAAGTCGTTTTCAAATTCCTTATGGGGATCAGGGGCTGTTTCTCCGCCGTGACGTTTTTACCGACCTCGGGGGCTTTCCACCGCTGGCGATCATGGAGGATTTTGCTTTTGTACGCCAACTTCGCCGACGTGGTACAATCACAACGCTGCCGGAGCCGGCGGTCACGTCAGCGCGCCGCTGGCAGGAGCTGGGAGTGATCCGCACCACAGTGATCAATCAGCTGATGGTTGCCGGCTTTGTGCTGGGGATACCCGCTGAAAAACTGCACCGTTTCTACCGGAACAAGAAAAAAGGCTAATATTTTCATGACCATTCGACACACCAGGTTGGTGCTGACTGCGATCTTATTCCTAACTGTTTTTGTCCCGTTTTCGGCCTCTGCCGCTGAAAAGCAGAGACATCCTCCCATCCGGGTCGGTGAGTTTTCGCACCATACCCTCTCGGGCTGGGAAGAAAAAGACTTTGCCGGGAAAACCGAATACCAACTGGTCAAAGAGGGAGACCGAACCATTCTTCACGCGACCGCCCATGCAACGGCATCGGGTTTATTCAAGGAGGTTGAGATCGACCTGACCTCCCACCCCTATCTCAACTGGGAATGGCGTGCCGATAAACCTCACCCGCCGCTGGCCGAGCGAACCAAAGCGGGAGACGACTATGTCGCCCGGATTTACGTTGTTGTCAAAGGGGGACTGTTGTTCTGGAAGACCCGAGCGATCAACTACGTCTGGGCGTCTTCGGAAAAGCGTGATTCTGTCTGGCCCAATGCTTTCGCCGGGAAGAATGCCATGCTGCTCGCCGTCCGCTCGGCAGCGGATAAACAGGGCGTCTGGTATCGGGAGAAGCGCAATGTTTACGAAGATCTGCTGGCAATTTTTGGTGAGGAGATCAAAACGATCCACGCCGTGGCCATCATGACCGACAGCGACAACTCAAAAGGTTCAGTCGCTGCCAGCTACGGTGACATCACCTTTACGACCGACTGACCCGAAAAAACCGAAACAATGATAATCGCAGGAAAACTCTGATGACATACACTCCACAGCTCTGGACCCGTTACGAATTCGATCAATTGCCTATCTACGTCCGCTCCGACCGTCCGACATGGTTCGTCCCAAATGCCATTGGCGACGCAGTGCTGCAAAATAATCAGCTCAACCATCCCCAGCGGGAAAAATTTCTGCAGCGGCTGCCCGACGCACCGCCAAACAACTACACCGGCCGGGCTGAATCGCTCCAAACCGATCAACTGAAGGAGTTGTGGTTCCATATCACCAACCGCTGCAATCTCAATTGCCGCCATTGCCTCTTCACCTCGGGACCTGAGGCAACGGAAGAGCTGGGTGCCCGCCAGATTCTCGACCGGGCGGCTGAAGCCGTCGAGCTGGGTTGCCGGATTTTTGCTCTGACCGGCGGCGAACCGTTTTTTCATCCCGAGATTGATAAAATCCTCACCGGCCTGCTCAGACATCGCGATTGTCATGTCGTCATCCTGACCAACGGGCTGCTGTTAAAACCACTCTTCACCGGCAATTTCGACTTGAGTCGTATCCACCTGCAGATCAGCGTCGATGGTCTAAACGACCGGCACGATGCAATTCGAGGTGACGGCACCTTCAAAAAACTGCGGAGTCAGTTGCTGCTGCTGAAAGAAAACGCCATTCCTGTCACTCTGTCGATGTGTGTCGAGCGCCGCAACCTTCACGACATGGCAAAGCTGGTCGATTTTGCTGATGAGGTGGGGGCGAAGAATCTCCACTACCTGTGGTACTTCGTTCAGGGCCGTGGGGCGGTGGAAGGGTTTGTTCCGCCAACTGAGATATTTCCCCAGTTTATCGCCGCCGTTGAAAAGGCGGAACCGCTCGGTATCCAGATCGATAACCTCACCGCCCTGAAAACCCAAGTTTTCGCCCCGGCGGGAACCATCCACGATGGCAGCAACAGTGGTTGTGAATTGGCAGCGATCGGCCCCGACGGACACCTCTACCCTTCAGCGGCACTGGTCGGGACACCGCAGTTGAAGACAGAAATTCAGACCCATCTTGCCGACAGCTGGCACCACAGTCCGGTGCTGCAGAAAATTCGTCACGCCACCGTTTCACAAAGCGATGATCCGCTCCGTTATTTCACCGGTGGTGGAGATCTTGACCATGCGTGGATTCATGGTGGTCAGTTTTCGGGAAGCGATCCCTACCTTCCCCTCTACGAACAAATTATCTTCTGGCTGATCAAGCGGGAAGCAACCCGCTTCGTTGAGAAAGAGTCGCCGCAGTTACGCTTAAAAATGGGTGATATCCTTGAAAGTTGCGGTGCCCACGGCGATGTCGCTCTCACCCATGCCAACTGCCTGCTGGCAATTGCTGCCAAAGATAGCCGCAGCATTGTCAAAGATTATTACAAGGCGGCGGCAACCGATA
>CAZQFI010000059.1:0-5138 GCA_964592545.1 uncultured Geobacteraceae bacterium | reverse complement strand
TTTCGGGGCTGAGTTTCTGCTGCCATTCCTGATCTGAAAGGTGAATTTTTTCGGTCATAAATACAATCTGTCAATCTAGATGTTGTAGATGTCCTGAGCCCATGTGACGGCATCAAGGTAGGCGGCAGAGAGGGGCTGTTCTTCAATCTGCAACTCAGCGGCCAGGCGCGAGACCTCTTCCCATTCCCCTTTTTCCATGGCGATAACCAGATCAAGGATTGATCGCAGCATTCCCGGTTCACCGGTTAATGCTGCAACGATATCGTCTTCAACAGTGATCTCTTCAAGAATTTCGTCAATGGGGCGTGACATAATTGCATCGAGAAGAGAGAACAGTCCCATCAGGAACATGTCCGACTGGCGGTCTCACATCTTACACGGTTGCGCCAGTTGCTCACACAGTCGTGCCCGGATCAGGGAGCTGACAACCAGTTCGGCCGGTTTATCGTCAGCCATCGAGGCGATCGACAACAGCGAAACCCATGACCGGATTTCACGCAGCCCCAGCAGCGACAGCGCCTGAAGGATTGAGGTGACTTTATGGCGCAGGGCAAAAGCAGCGGAGTTGATCAGCTTGAGCAGCTTGTACGACAGGGAGACTTCGCTTTGAATTGTCAGTGCAAGCTTTTTAAAATCGACTTCCTGAGCGTGGATATCTTTGAGGATGCGGAGAAACTGAACCTTATTGGTTGGAATATCTTTCCGTGAAATGATAACCGGCTTGGCAAAGAAATAGCCTTGGAAGAGTTGATAGCCCATCTGCTTGGCGTGCTCGTAGACTTCGTGGGTTTCAACTTTTTCGGCAAGCATTTTGATCCCCCGCGGAATCATCGTTTTTGCCAGCCGCTCCTGTTCATCAACATCGCTGAGGAGAAAATCGACCTTGATGATATCGGCCAGTTCCAGGAGTGGTTCGAAGTTTTCGTGATAAACAAAATCGTCCAGAGCCAATGTATAGCCGAGAGACTTCAGGCGTCGACACGCTTCAATGATTTTATCATCGGGCTCAACGTCTTCGAGAACTTCGACGACTGCCTGCTGACGCGGCAGGGTTGTCATCAGATCCTTGACGAGGACGGTATGGGTGCAGTTGATAAACGCTTTGGTGCCGCCGGTCATCTCATCAAGGTTGAACAGCAGATTGCTGTTGGCAATGACGCTGGCTGCTGCGTGGTCGGCATCGTCACAATCAAAATAGTTGTGCAATCCCGATCGGAAGAGGAGTTCGTATGCGTAGACGCGACCTTTTGTATCAAAGATTGGTTGCCGGGCGATGAAATGTTCCAAGAGACGTCCTATTTAGCTTGCGTTGTGCTGTTTTCCTGTTCAGCGGAATAGATGCGAAAAGTTATATTAGCATATTTTATAAAAAATCGATATTTTTTCTTCGTTTCTTTTGCCGATGTTGACGCTGAGCGGTGCTTTCGCATAAGGTCAGCTATCGTTATTTTCTCCCACCCATGAAGAGAAGGATGTGATTCGATGAAAAAAGTGACAGTGATTCTGACCGTTTTACTTTTTTGTATCGCAACGAGCGCGCTGGCAGTTCCTGCCAACAAGACTATTACCTTTGACAAGGCCAAAATGGGGCCGGTTGAGTTTTCCGGAAAAGTCCATAAAGATGCCGGGTTCAAGTGCAAGGACTGCCATAACAAGGAGATGTTCCCCAAGATGAAAAAGGGGACGGTTGTCATTAAGATGAAAGAGATCTACGCCGGAAAATATTGCGGAAAATGTCACAATGGTGAGCGCGCTTTTGCGGCAAAGAAGAGCTGCAAGCGCTGCCACGTCAAGAAATAGGAAGCCGTTATTGCGGCACTGCTGTTGGCCTATTTGACAGCAGTGCCGCTTTCCACCCCAGATAGACCGTTCACTTCCGGTTTTTTTTCAACAGTTCCTTTTGTTTCTTGGTGTCAAGGATGACCGTCTGATCAAAATTGGGAGTGTTGTGTTTGCGGTTCCTGATGTTGCTGAAGATGAGGCTGTGCTTGCCGATAATCACTTCATCTCCGTCGAGCAGTTCATATTTGGCGATTTTCTTCTCGTTGACGAACGTCCCGTTCGTGCTGTCGAGGTCTTCAATATAATAGGTGTTCATCACTTTTCTGACGGCAGCGTGGGAATTTGAAACAGCGGGATTGTCAATCCGAATATCGTTTTTCGGGTTTCGACCGATCGTGATTTCGTCGCTGTTTGTTTCAAAGGTCTGCAGCTTCATCCCCTGATACTTCAGTTCAATTTTTAACATGTTTACCTCCCTTTTCATTTGTGTGGGTCGAACGTGTCCTGTTTTGACGGTGTTACAATTCATCGACTTTTATAACGATAACGGTAATGTTGTCTCTCCCCCCGGCAGCAAGTGCCCGGTTGATGAGCTCTTCGGCACAATGCTGCACATCTCTGTTTGTCTGCATGATCTCACTGATCCGGTTATCAGAAAGCATATTGGTCAGCCCGTCACTGCAGAGGAGGAACAGTTCCCCTGCGGTGACAGGGAACTGTTTCAGGCAGATATCGAGATCCGGAGAGAGGCCGACCGCCTGTAGTAAAATATTTCCCAGACTGGATGTCTGTGCTTCGCTGCGGGAGAGAATCCCGCGGCGTAATTGTTCCGCAGCAAGGGAGTGGTCATCGCTCAGTTGTTGCAGCTGTTGATTTTTCCAGCGGTAGACGCGACTGTCCCCCACGTGGGCGAGTGAAACGGTTTGTTGATGGAACAGGGTCACGGTCAGGGTTGTTCCCATGCCGCGCCACTCTGTGTGAGTGTCGGCGGTCTCTCTGACCGTCTGATTTGCCGCATTAACAGCCCGCTCAAGTTGGCTTTGAACGTCATCGTGCTCAATGTTCTGTAACGATTCGGCAGTCGTCTCGATCGCGATACGGCTGGCAACTTCTCCTGCAACGTGCCCTCCCATCCCATCGGCGACAATAAACAGCTGTCGTTCTCTGTCGACAAGAT
Organism: uncultured Geobacteraceae bacterium; assembly: GCA_964592545.1. Lineage (GTDB taxonomy): Bacteria > Desulfobacterota > Desulfuromonadia > Desulfuromonadales > Geopsychrobacteraceae > Desulfuromusa. The sequence goes on along the minus strand of CAZQFI010000059.1, from coordinate 2,179 downwards.
AGCTGTCTTCGTTATTTTTTCTTGTCAGTCCAATGTCTGTTTTTCCATAGACCTGCAGTTTCATGATGTCTCCAGATGTTTTTGCAGCGCCAGCAGCTCCTGATGGAGCACCGCAGCCGATTTATAGCGTCGCGTTAAGGTTTTCTGCAGCAGCTTGGCGACGATAGAGTGACATCTGTCCGGCAGCTTGGGAGATGCTTTTACCAGGGGGGTGTAGTTTGCGGTTGAAATATTGTACATCAGCGCTGTCAGCGTTTCCCCCTGAAAAGGTTTTTCTCCGCTGAGAAGTTCATACATGACAATTCCGAGGGAGAAGAGGTCCGAGCGTCCATCCACTTTTTTCCCGGCGACCTGCTCCGGAGACATGTAGCTGGGGGTTCCCAGGATAATTCCTGTTTCGGTGTTAGAGCTGGTCATGATCCGGGCAATCCCAAAATCACTCACTTTTACCTGCATCTCGGGCTGCAGGATAATATTGGCAGGTTTGATATCGCGGTGAACAATCCCCTGTTTATGGGCATAGTCAAGGGCGGCAGCGACCTGAGTCATAACCTTGATGACCTGGGCCGCCGGCAACCGGGTTTTTTTATCACAGCAGGAGCTCAGATCTTTGCCGGCAAGAAATTCCATGGCTAAATAGGCGAGATCGGCTTCCTCACCGACATCGTAGATCGTAACAATATTGGGATGACTCAGTTTCCCGGCGGCCTCGGCTTCTCGGAAAAAGCGTTCTTTCACCTGTGGCAGCTTGTTAGGATCAAGCTGCGAGTAGTCAAGGGTCTTGATCGCCACCTGGCGATTAATTTTAGGATCGATGCCAAGGTAGACCGTGCCCATGGCCCCCTGACCAAGCTCCCGTTCAATTTTGTAGCGGCCCAGAGTCGGATTTTCTCCTGCGCGATTCAGAACAATGGTGCCATCACGTGCCGTTGTCAGGTTTGCTGGTTGGAGGTGCTTCTCCAGAAATTTCAGACGTTTTTTCGTATCACGGAACTTTCCCCTCTTCAGGAGCTGTGAATAGATGGAGATGGCAGCGTGAGGCAGCCGTTTGCGTTCAAGTTCAAGGGCCAGGTTATAGAGGATCGGGCGGTTTTCCTTGATTCCGGGATCGATGGCCATCCCCTTCTCCAGGGCAAGATCCAAAAGACCCTGTTCCTGAAAACGTTGCAGCTGGTCACGGCAAGTTTGTTGCCGGTGGTGAAATTTTTCCTGAGAGCCGATGTGCCAGCGCATCAGAATAAAACCACTGCCGCAGAAAAGGGCGGCCGGGGCGATTTTTAACCAGAGACCAGACACGATCATGGTGGCAGCGGCAGCCAGAATCCAGGAGCTGAGGCAAACGATGAGGGTCGCTGCCCCGGCGCGAAATGAAAGTCTGGGAAGGAGAAATGTCACAAGCATCATAAAGTAGAGCATAACGACAGCTTCGACAGCCCAGCCCCATGTGGGCCGTTGTGGCGCACTCCCCGCCAGCAGCGTTGCCGTTGCCAGAGCGGCCAGTTCGCTGGTGCTGATCTCCCCGTAACCTGCGGTCTGATGCCAGTCACCGTAGCTTGCCGTCGGGCCGACAAGGACGATTTTCCCTTTCAGGGCGTCGCGGCTGAGTTCTCCCCGCTGAACAGCGGCAACGCTGTAACTGTCGAAGGGACGATCTCCGGAGTGGGAATCGAGGAGCATCCGATAATAGCCAATGGTGGGAATTTTGAGTTCCGGTGTCGTTATCTTTCCAACCTGCTTTGCTGGAATTAACTGCAGCTGTTGTAGCCGAGTACCGCTGCTGTGGACAGCCACTTCTAGGGGCAGAGAGGGGATAAGCTGGTTTCCGTGAGGGAGGAGCAGCAGGTGGCAACGAATTTTTCCATCGGGGTCGGGAGGAAAGAGCAGCCGAAGAGTTGAGGGTGCCAGGCTGTCTCTGAACTTTTTGTCTGGCGGGTTCATCCGGTAGGGAGACAGCGGATTTTGCAGCTTGAGCAGCAGTTGCTGTGGTTCTGGCAGTGATTCTGGTATCTGAAGGGCTGTTTCGGCAAGGTTTGCTGTCTTGTCACTGGAGGTGAGGAAAGTGATATCTTCCCCGCCCAGCTGCTTCAGCTTGGCCTCCAGGTCTTTGTTGTCTTTTTCACCGGTGATTCGATTGTCAGCAATCAGAACAACATTTTTATTGCCGGGTGTGGTTCTGAAT
>CAZQFI010000058.1:0-2209 GCA_964592545.1 uncultured Geobacteraceae bacterium | reverse complement strand
GGATGTCCAAACATCACCCACGCCGTTCCGCCTTCATCACCACCGGCAAAATCGAGACGGACAACTCCACCCGCCATCAACGCCCTGAGGCCAATACCGCCATCAACTTTCCAATCGGAAAAGAGCTCATCAAAGCTGTATTCCGGTGCGACCCGGCCCCCTTCAACAAAACCGACAATCTGCATCCAATCCATATTCAGCCAGTGCAACCAGGAAATTTCACCAATGGGATTCCAGCGGGGAGTGTACCGATATTCCGCAGTCGTATAGAGAACCGACTTGTCGTTGAACCTGTGGTTGGGATAAGCCCGCATCCGATAAAAACCACCGAGGTTGGCTCCCTCTAAAAATGGCGGGCGGTGACTGATTGTTGTCACACCGTTGGCATCAGTATCGGCATCCCACGTCGGGCTGTACCCGGTCCAGAGATTGAGGGCAAGAACCCGCTGCCGTGCCCGCGCTGTTTCACCGAAGGAGAAATACTTGCTTGCCTCAAATTCCAGAAAAGTCCAGGTCTCCTCAGAATCGAGCCAGGCAAAATCGTGAGTGACGGCAAGGTACTGACTGCTCCCTTTTGAGGGATTTGGACGAAAATCGGTGTTGTCATACAGTAATCCGAGTTGCAATGGGTGAATTGTCCCTTCAATATCACCGTTGTCCGTCTCGTAGGTCTGATAGCGGTTAAACTGTCGCAGAACGACAACCGTTACACCGGAGGTCAGAGGGTTCCATTCGTCTCCCCCGGTCGCACCCGAAACAAGCATACCGTTTTTCAAATTGTAGGTTGCCATCCCTGTATTTTTCATCGATCCGATCGGCAGGACATACTCCATTTTCATCTCCCACCAGTTGTCGGACCCTTCATACTCGGCATAATCGTCCTCATCGGAATCGTTCGATCCGGCTCTCTCCCCGACATAGCCCCCCGAAGATTCAGAATAAGCACGCTGCCGCGGATAGTCCCCCAGTGATCCGATCGCGGAGAAAAAGAAGCGCTCAGTACGCGGAATTTTGTAATCCCAGGCACCGATAACCAGGCCGTAGGCAGAGTCAACACTGCCAAAGGCCGCCCCGGCAATCAGCAACTGATCCTGAAGGTACCCTTTGGCACCCCCGCCAACCCCCATCGTCGTCCCCATAGAATCGGACGGGAAAATAAATGGAAGGGCCAACGTTTCTTTGTGCTCTTCAGGGTTTTCAGCCCGGATCAAAGAGTACTTTATTGAAGCATTAGGTCGTGCAAAAACCTCACTACACAAAGACAAAGAGGCAACAATAATAAAAATGATGGTCAGGCTTTTCATACAAAAAGTTCGCCGCATGTTTTTAGCTCCTCTAGCTATTTTCAGGGGGAAATCACTGTAAATCATCCAGTGTCAGTATCGATTCAATATCACGCCGGTGTGACTTGTTAATAATCACTGCTGCTCCTGCCAGTGTTGCTTCAGCCTGAGATACAATCTCCTCGATGGCCTTCATGGTTGACCCTTTGGCGAAGAAATCATCGATGAACAGAACTGTATCACTGGGATCAAGAACTTCTCTGGAGACATAGAGGGTCGTCGATTCCTGTTTTGTGAATGAGTAACTGGCTGCAGCATAGTACTCCGGCATGGTGATAGGACGTTTCTTTTTAGCGTAAATAAACGGGATTTTCAAGTTTAATGCCACCGCCTGCGCCAGCATGATACCGCTGGTTTCGGCAGTGAGGATTTTTGTTGCGCCGCGATCGGCAAAGCGACCCGCAATTTCATCACCGAGGCAATGGACAAGTTCGGGATCAACCATATGGTTGAGAAACCGGTCCACTTTGACGATGTCACCGTCAATTGCGCCGTCACGACGGATCCGCTCCAAAAGAATTTCTGCCGCACTCATTTGCGATCCTCGCGATCATAAGGCAAACCCAGCCCCTCCGGTTGCTGACTCGCCCCCTTCTGCAACCGCAGGGTCGAAACAACCAGCACCAGAATGGTGAAAAAATCGGGGACCATCTGCCGGATATGGGCACCGACCGTCGTACCCATCGCCTGAAAACGCAGCTGCATGGCGGTAATCCCGCCAAACAGATATGCTCCAAGCATTGCCCGCGGACTTGACCAGCCGGCAAAAATAACCAGCGCCACCGCAATCCAGCCTCTCCCGGCGGTCATGTTTTCAATCCACATCGGAGTACTCGCCAGGCTTAAATATGCCCCGCCGATACCGA
>CAZQFI010000057.1:0-2897 GCA_964592545.1 uncultured Geobacteraceae bacterium | reverse complement strand
CAACCAACTCCGCAGTATTGACAAGGTTCAATGGTATGTCGTTGCTGCCCGCCAGTTTGCCGACGTCCTTATCTTCATCCTGTTAGCTGCAGCAGCAATTTCCATGTTCATTGGCGAAACCGGCGACGCCGTGACTATCCTGGTTATCGTCGCCCTGAATGGCATTCTCGGCTTTGTCCAGGAATGGAGAGCTGAAAATGCTATCGAAGCATTGCAACGGATGCTGGAACCCCAATGCACAGTCATCCGCGACGGTGAAGAACAGATCATCGACAGTCAATATCTGACGCCGGGAGACATCGTCGTCCTGAAGATAGGTGATCGGGTGCCTGCCGATATTCGTCTGACCACGGCGTTGAATTTAAAAGTTGATGAATCGTCACTGACCGGAGAATCAGATTCGGTTTCCAAAAATTCTCAGGCAGTCAGCAGCGATGCTCCTCTTGCCGAACGCAGTTCAATGGTGTGGATGGGGACGGCGATCACTAACGGTCGAGCACGCGGGATTGTTATCTCGACCGGAATGGATACCGAATTCGGCCGGATCGCCGAGCTGACCCAGAGCGTCGGCAAAGAGACCACCCCCCTGCAACATAAGCTCGGACAACTGGGAAAACAGCTGGGTATTCTCTCCATCGCAGTATCGTGTGGAGTCGCCGTCACCGGCTGGCTGCTCGACAAGCCGTTCATGGAGATGTTTCTCACCGGGATCGCCCTGGCGGTCGCAGTTGTCCCCGAAGGGTTACCGGCAGTCGTGACCATCACTCTGGCGCTGGGCGTTCGTGCCATGGTGCGGCGTAAAGCGTTGCTCCGTCGCCTTCAGGCCGCAGAAACCCTTGGTGCCGCGACAGTGATCTGTACCGATAAAACCGGCACTCTCACTAAAAATCAGATGACCGTTCAGCATATCTGGCTGCCATCCGGAGCGGTTCAGGTCACCGGCAGCGGCTATGATCCGGCCGGACATTTTGAAAAAGCCGGACAAAAACTGAAGCTCAAGGATAATCCGGAGTTACTGGCACTTCTTGAAACCGGGCGACGTTGTAACCACGCCCATGTCACAAAAAAAGAGGCCGAGTGGCAAGTTCTTGGCGAGCCAACCGAAGCTGCGCTCATCGTCGCAGCCTATAAAGGGTGGCTTTCCCCTCAGGAACCGGAATCTTCCAGCACCGAATTTTCTTTCAACTCCAGTCGCAAGCGTATGACCATCGTTGATCACCTCTCTTCCGGCCTGATAGCCCACGTCAAAGGGGCTCCGGAAATTATTCTCCCCCGCTGTACCTATATTCAAGAGGGAGAAACGCAGAGAAAACTGAGCGATGAAGATGTCACTGCAGTGACAAAAGCCTATCAGAACCTGGCGGAGCAGGGGTTGCGCACGCTGGCTCTGGCGCGTCGCCAATTCAACAGTGACGTCCCTCTGGATGAAGAGAGTGTCGAGACTCAGCTGACCCTGCTCGGCATTGTCGGCATCATCGATCCGCCACATCGTGAAGTCCCTGCGGCGATCAAAGTTGCCAGCAGAGCAGGTATCCGCACCATTATGATTACCGGCGATGCAGCAGCAACCGCGCTGGCGATTGCCCGATCTATCGGGCTTGATGCCAGGAGGGCAATAACCGGTTCACAGCTCAAGGTGATGGATGATGCAGCGCTGAAGCACATCCTGAATCAACAGGTACTGTTCGCCCGGACCACTCCTGAAGATAAAATGCGCATTGTCAAAGCGCTGCAGGAGATAGGTGAAATTGTCGGGATGACCGGTGACGGCGTCAACGACGCCCCGGCTCTGAAACGTGCTGATATCGGGATTGCCATGGGGGTACACGGCACCGATGTCGCCAAGGGTGCTGCCGATATGATCCTTATGGACGACAACTTCGCCTCGATTATCGCGGCCGTCGAGGAGGGTCGACGACAATACGCCAACATCCAGAAATTTGTCCGCTACCTGTTGTCATCCAATATGGGGGAACTTGTGGCGATCTTTCTTAATATTATCCTCGGGGGGCCACTGATTCTCCTCCCGGTACAGATTCTGTGGATGAATCTGGTCACCGATGGAATGACAGCGGTCGCTCTCGGACTTGAACCGGCAGAACAACAGGCTATGCGCCAACCACCACGGGACAAAAATGAACCGATCCTCAATCGCAAGGGAATCACGATGATCGTATTCCTTGGCGGCTATATCGGTCTGGCAGCGCTGTGGCTGTTTCACCACTATATACAGGCAACGGACCCGCAGCAGGTACAACTGGCGCAAACGGTCGCCTTCACCAGTATTATTGTCCTGGAAAAAATGAACGTCTTTAACTTCCGGACTCTGGGGACACCGCTGGCAGTTGTCGGTTTTTTCAGTAACCGCTGGGTGTTGCTTGCCTGGACGCTGACAATAGGGCTCCAGATGGGTGCCGTCTATCTGCCCTTTTTACAAAAGACACTCCACACGGTTCCATTGGGATGGCAGGACTGGCTGATTATTCTCGCTATTGCCCTGCCGATCTTCGCAATGACCGAACTCTACAAATGGCTGTGCTGGCGACGTGATAACAATAACAAGCAGGCATGATCATGAGAGAAGATGATACGAAAAAAGGGTGCGTCCAAATGGATGCACCCTTTTTGTTGTACGTCTCAAGTGAATCCGATTAAAAGGAAACTCTTAGGCCAGTGTAAATATTATGGCTGGAATATTCGACCTCTGTCCCACTAAAATCTGGGTCTTCAGTTTCCATGTAGCGATACTTTACATCCAGTGCAAATCTTTCATTGATTCCATAGCTTACCCCTGCATCAAGATGGTAAGCAAGAACAGTATCGTCATCATCGCCCAAATCATAGTTCACTCCAGCGATAATAATGCCGGTATCATTCACTTCGACGTTGGCAAATCC
>CAZQFI010000056.1:0-8017 GCA_964592545.1 uncultured Geobacteraceae bacterium | reverse complement strand
CACACGATCAAGAATCTGACGGGGGATCACTTTCTGCATCAATGCCCGAACTGAGACAACCAGGATGTTGACACGACCCTGGCTGAGAGCTGCCAGCGTCGCCACCCGGGTCGCTTCAAGTTCAGGATGGGGAGAAAGGGGATCGTAGGGATTCAATTCCCAATGTGGCAGCAGGGCAACCCTGTCCGGTTTGGAAGAAAAAAATTGTAATTCTGTCACCAGCTGGCGGCTTGCCTCGAGATCGGCACAGAGGATGACCATCAACTCCGGACAGGCCTCTTCCAACCGGCTTAAAACATAGGCGTCAGACGAACCATACAGCCCCAGAATCTCAATCGTCTCCTGACTGTTTGAAACTCCGTCAATCAGGCTGTGTACCGTTGCATTACGGACGTGCTGTGTATTTTGTTCCATAGCTATGTTTTGCCCTATCCCCATCATCCTGGCGTTTGTTGGCACCGGGGACATCAGTTTCACACCATTTTTCTTTTAGCGGAAAAGCTGCTCCCTTTATAAAAAATGGCTGATCAGGTGATCATAAATAAGCCAGCCGGAAAGGTTCAACCGATAACACCCCGTCGGATCATCGATCTCCAGGTATGGCTCTGTTTTTTTTAAGGCTTTGTCAAATGTCTCGGTAAAAGAGCGATTGAACTTTTTCCTGAAACTGTTCGGGTCAAGACCTGCTTTTGTCCGCAGTGCAAGGTAGACCGTTTCGCTCATTGCTCCAGCGTGGTTATACTGTTCGAGCAGCTCCAGAGGATCTCTTCCACCCTGCAACTCCGACCGGTAGCCCTCTATATCGGCAGGAACATGCCAACGTTCTCCCCAACCGCTCTCGTTAAAACTGTGCGCTCCCGCTCCCAGCCCCAGTGACGTTTTACGCCGCCAGTAGTTTTGATTATGAACACACTCCCTCCCGGGTCGAGCAAAATTGGAAATCTCGTAGTGATCAAACCCTGAGCTCTCCAGAATATCGTGAATCAACTCATACTGTTCCGCGTAAAGATCCTCTTCGCACGCGGAGAGTCTCCCTTCACCTAGTCGGCGATAAAAATCGGTGCCCTCCTCAAACGAAAGGCCGTAGAGAGAAATATGTTCGGGACAAAATTCCAGCAAACCTGTCACTTCTTTTTCCAAAGCGACACTGCTCTGGTCAGGCAACCCGAACATCAGGTCCAGACTGATATTATCAAATCCGGCTGTGCGGGCAGACTCAATACTCAGAGCCGCCTCTTCAGCGGTATGAATCCGCCCAAGGGTACGCAGATTCCGGTTACTCAGTGATTGAACTCCAAATGAGAGGCGATTGACCCCGGCACGTCGGTAACGTTCAAACAGCCCGGTCGTGACTGTTCCGGGATTTGCTTCAAGGGTTATCTCGACACAATCATCGAGGGAAAAGAGCGCTGCAACTTTTAAAAGAATTTTCTCTAATTGATCACCTGTCAATAATGATGGTGTCCCCCCCCCGAAGAAGATCGTTTTGAGAGGGGAGATGTGATCGGGGTTGTTTTCATGGAAAAGAGACAGGTGAATTAACAGCAGTTCGACATACTCTGCGATGTCCCGCTGGGAACCTTGCCGAGAAAAAAAATCGCAGTAAGGACATTTTTGCTGGCAGAATGGAATATGTAAATAGAGTGAACTCATGCAGGGTTCATCGGAAAGGATTCAACGGCGATAGATCTCTCCCTGCTAATTCTGCGACGCTGAAGACTTCTTTATTTTCTCTTCAAACTCGGCAACCATCTGCTGATACTTCTCGGTATCTCCGGTAGCACACACTGCTGTCACAGCGATCGCCTGATCACACGACTCAACAGTACAGGTATCAGAGGCACCACAAAGGCAATCCATATCTATCAGATTACTGGTCGTCCCACCGCTGCAACTCCCGGAGGGACCTTTACGCCCAAAAATAATTCCGATCGAAAGCCCGGTAAAGGCGAGAAGAAAGATAACCAACGCAGGAATAAGAAGTTCCATCACTGAACCTCCTTTACGGTGAGGTAAGGTGTAAATGCCGTGCTGTGCTTCGCTATGAAACTGTCATTCTGCTTCACCAGCATAAAAATTGCAAGTTGATGCCTTTCTGCAAAAGCCATCCCTCTATCAGGTCCCATGACCATGAGCGCCGTTGCCAACGCATCGGCACGCATACACGACTGTTCAATCACCGTCACCGACGCCAGGCGGTGTTTGATGGGGTACCCTGTCGTTGGGTCAATGGTGTGGGAGTAGCGGACACCATTTCGCTCAAAATAATTACGATAGTCTCCCGAGGTCGCCATCGCAACATCCTCAAGATAAAGGCGCTTGCGTACACTGTGCTGATCAGCAACCGGGCTTTCGATCCCGATTACCCAGCGTTTGTGGTTCTACTTGAAACCATGGGTTATAATTTCCCCGCCGATTTCCACGAGAAAGTTTGGCTGCTGTTCTTCAAGCAGCAGTTTCGCGACAGCATCAACAGCATAGCCTTTGGCGATGGCAGAAAGGTCAATCGTCACATTCGGGTCATTTTTCTTTATCGCAGGGGGATTTTTGCGCAATTCAACCTTTGCGTAACCAACATCGGCCAGTAAGCGGGTAATCTTGTCGGCCGGAGGGATATCATCGAGGTTGACCGTCGGTCCGAATCCCCACAGGTTGACCAGTTTTCCGACCGTAATATCAAATGCTCCCTGGCTGAGTTGGCTTATTGCAGCTGCCGTCGCTAAAACGCTCAGGGTTTCTTCATTCACATTCTGCCAGTCTGTCGTGATCGCGCGGTTGAACCGTGAGACATCCGAATCCTCTTTATAGGTCGACATTTCTGCATCGATTTCGGTCAGTCGCGCATCAATTTTTTGTTTGAGAGTTGCTGAATCGACGTTCTGACCTGCCACAGGGACGAGCTTGATGTGGTAGCTGGTCCCCATGGTTGTTCCCGAAATAGCAACAGGCTGCGGGCTTGCTCCCCCCTGACGGTTCAGATAGACGACCGTTCCCGCAAGTCCCACGACAATGACCAGAATAATCAGTTTCTTCATAATTGTTCCAAAAAAAAGCCGCATCATTTCGATGCGGCTCTATGAATCCCGATTACGGGGAAATTTACATTTCGCTGATTTCCAGAGCAACCCGTGCCAGTTTATGTTTCTGCTGCTGCTCCATCTGCAGCAAACTTTCGAAAATTTCACGGATCTCAGGACTGGTTGCTGTCTCAGCCATCCCCTTGTAGGAAGCAATCAGACACTTGTCTATTTCGAAACCGATCTTCATCACCTGCTCCACTGTCATATCAACAGGATAGTGGCTGACATCGAACGGTTCGAGGAGACAATGATCCTGGGCATACTGATACCACGCATCCAGTGCCTTGGATTTGACCTCGTCGGTATAGTCGCCCAGCGCACGATTCAGGTGCGCTTCATGACGAACCAGATAGTCAAGCAGCATTTTAACCCGGGCACCTTCTGCTTTGTCACTCAGCTGCTGATAAAATTCGCTGGCTCGCTGGTGAAACGCCTGGGCGGCATCAATGATCTCTCTTGCTTGTCCGTATGGCATTTGGCACCTCCTTTTTGACTGTCAATCTGCCAGTCAACTACCCACCAAAATCATCGAACATGATATTTTCACGCTCCACGCCCTGCTCAAGCAGCATGTTGGTGACTGCATTCGCCATCAGTGGCGGACCACACATGTAGTATTCGCAGTCTTCAGGCGCTTCGTGATCCTTGATGTACTCATCATAGAGAACCTGGTGGATAAAGCCTGTCAGACCAGTCCAGTTATCCTCAGGCAGCGGATCCGAAAGAGCGATGTGCCAGCTGAAGTTCTCGTACTTCTCCTGAAGCGCGTTGAATTCTTCAACATAGAACATCTCTTTCAAACTCCGTGCTCCATACCAGTATGTCATCTTTCTGGTAGAATTCAAGCGCAGCAGCTGATCGAGGATGTGAGAACGCATCGGAGCCATACCGGCACCACCACCGATGAAGACCATTTCGTTATCGGTATCACGGGCAAAGAACTCACCGTAAGGACCAGAGATGGTCACCTTGTCACCCGGCTTCAGGTTGAAAATAAACGAGGACATTTGTCCCGGAGGTGCATCGGGAGCATTCGGTGGCGGAGGACAACACCGAACGTTCAGCATAATGATCCCTTTTTCCAAAGGATAGCTGGCCATGGAGTAGGCACGCATAATCGGCTCTTTAACCACCGACTTGTAACGCCACAGATCGAATTTATCCCAGTCAGCACGGTACTCTTCTTCAATATCAAAATCGGAGTACGACAGCTCATGTGGCGGTGCTTCGATCTGAATATAACCGCCGGCGCGGAAATCGCAATCCTCCCCTTCGGGAAGCTCGACGACCAGCTCTTTGATGAAAGTCGCCTTGCCGTCGTTCGATTTGACAACACACTCCCATTTCTTGATATCGAAGATTTCAGCCGGGATTCCCAGCTTCATATCCTGTTTGACACCAACCTGACAACCGAGACGGTACCCTTCACGGGCCTTCTTCTTGTTGATAAAACCGGTCTCGGTGGGGAGGATATCGCCGCCACCGTCAAAAACCTGTACCAGACACTGGCCGCAGCTACCGCCACCGCCACACGCTGACGGGATAAAAATTCCCTGATCAGCAAGAGCGCCCAGCAACTTTCCACCCGGCTTGGTGACGATCGTCTTGTCCGGATCATCGTTGATGTAGAAGTTAATGTCACCACTGGGAACCAGGCTCTTACGTGCCACCAGAATGATGGCAACCAGAACCAGAATGACCCCGGTAAACATGACGCTACCGGCTATTACGAGTGAGTAGTTCATACTATCATCCAATCCTTATTGATTCGAGTGGAACAATTAAAACTGCAATCCGGAAAATGCTTTGAACGACATAGCGACCAACCCGACAATGATGAAAGTCACCCCGACACCACGCAACCCTTTGGGAACATCACTGTACGACAGTTTTTCCCGAATACCGGCAAGCAGGCTGATGGCAAGGGCAAAACCGACACCGACGCCAATCCCGTAAACAGTACTTTCCGCAAAATTGTAATCACGCTCGACCATAAACAGCGAGCCCCCGAGGATCGCACAGTTAACGGTAATCAACGGGAGGAAAATACCGAGGGCATTGTAGAGGGCCGGCAGGTACTTATCGAGTGCCATTTCAAGAATCTGGACAATCGCTGCGATAACCCCGATATAGCAGATCAGGCCAAGAAAGCCGAGATCAAGGTTGGGATAACCGGCCCACGCCAGTGCACCTTTTTTCAGCAGGAACACATAGAGGAGGTTGTTCACAGGGACGGTGATAAATGATACCGCTGTCACTGCAACCCCGAGCATCATTGCCGTTTTGACTTTTTTCGAGACGGCAATGAAAGTACACATGCCGAGGAAGAAGGTCAGGGCAATATTATCGATGAAAACCGAATTGAAGAATAATGTAAAATAATGTGACATGACGGCTCTTCCTATTCTTGAAGTTCAGGCTTCCAGGTGCGCAATCCCCAGATGATAAAACCAATCAGGAAGAAAGCACTGGGTGCCAGCAGCATCAGACCGTTGGTCACGTACCAACCGCCATCATTTACAGGATTAAGGACCGTAAAACCAAAGATCTTACCGGAGCCGAACAACTCGCGAACCAGACCGACTGTCAGCAGAACCAGCATGTAGCCCAGACCGTTACCGATGCCATCAAGGAAACTTACCCCGACCGGATTTTTCATCGCGTAAGCTTCGGCGCGTCCCATAACGATACAGTTGGTAATAATCAGGCCGACATAAACCGACAGCGCCTTACTCATCTCGTAGGCATAGGCCTTCAACATCTGGTCGATGATGATAACCAGCGTTGCGATGATGGTCATCTGAACGATAATCCGGATACTGGTCGGAATATGCTGCCGGATGGCACTGATTGCGCCACTCGAAAAACCGGTCACCAGTGTTACTGCGATTCCCATGGTGAGGGCCGTCGACAGTTTGTTGGTCACCGCCAGCGCTGAACAGATACCGAGGATCTGTAGCGCAATCGGGTTGTTATTAAATAATGGATCAAGCAGTGCGTCTTTTGCTTTTGCCATGACTAACCTCTCTTCGCTTTGAGATTGGCGAGAAACTTGCCATATCCGTGTTCACCAAACCAGTAGCGGACGATATCTCTCACATGGAAACTGGTCACCGATGCCCCCGCCAGACCGTCAATCGTGCTATTGGCATCGGCGGCATCCGGATTGCGCTTACCGTTTTTGACAACCTTGATTGCCAACTTGCCGGAACCATCATAAATCTGCTTACCCGGCCACTGAGCCTTCCAGCGCGGGTTATCAACTTCGGCACCAAGACCCGGAGTCTCTGCGTGCTCGTAGAAGGTAAACCCTTTGACCGTTGTGCCATCTTTTTCAAGGGCGATATAACCGTGCATCTGCCCCCACATCCCGGCACCCCAGATGGGCAGGATCATGTCACCATCCTTGGTCACGTAGATTGCGGCATATTTCGCCCGACTGCCCATCCCGGCAATATCAAACTCGGAGGGAATCTTCACCTTCATCTCTGGATTTTCGAGAGCAGCCCGCTGATCGTAAGTCTCCGGATCAACTGCGTCGGTAAACTCTCCGGCATCCAGATCGACAATCTTCAGTTCCATATTGTCGAGGAACAATTTGTCGATGTCGGCACCGGCATCGATCTGATCCTGATAACCGTCGGCAGCCAGAACATTTTTACGGATTTCCAGTTGTTTGTTGTAGGCCTCACGGTCAATCCGCACAAGTGCTGCCAGACAGACCAGCACCGAACAAACGACACAGAGCAGGAAGGCAACCAGGAATGTTTTTAAAATAGAATCGTTAGACATGGCGCATCTTCCTTTTCTTGATGTGTGCATTCACCACCAGCCGGTCGACGAGTGGGGAGAAAACACTGCCAAACAGAATGATCATTCCGACACTTTCCGGCATCATCGGATTGAAGACGCGGACCGTAACAATCATCAAACCGATCAGAATGCCGCTGATCCATTGCCCCTTGACTGTCATTGCGGCGGCCGAATGATCCGTCGCCAGGAAGACAACACCAAAAGCCAGCCCACCAAGAACCAGATGCCATGCCGGTCCCATAGCCTCAGGATTGAACATGGTCAGGATTGATGAGAGGGCTACGACACCGACCAGGATCGAGACGATAACCCGCCACGATGCAATTCCGGTGATCAGCAGGATAGCAGCACCAAACAGGCAGGCAAGCGCTGAGGTTTCACCCATCGTTCCGGGAATCGTTCCGAGGAACGCCGACTGCCAGGTAATTCCCTGTGCTGCCAGACTCGAAACACCATCACCCAGAGCCATCATCAACGGAGTTGCGCCGGTATAACCGTCAACCGCCGTCCAGACCGCATCGCCGGCAACCGACTGGGGATAGGCCATATACATGAACACCCATGAAACCAGCGCCGGCGGGAGGAAGTTCATCCCCGTGCCACCGAAAATCTCGCGACCGATAACGACACCAAAGGACGCTGCAATCGCAACCTGCCACCAGGGAGCCGTCGGTGGCATCAACAGGACAATCAGAACCGATGTCACCAGAAAGCCGGAACCGATCGCCTTGTCACGCATCGAAGCAAACAACGCCATCCAGAATGCCTGGGTGATCATCGTAACAATCAGCAGCGGCAGGAACATTCCCAGCCCCTTCAGCATATTGGCACTCAGAGACGTGTAATCGCTCATACTCGGCAGGGCATCGATCTGCCCGGCGGCCAGCATCTGATTGAGGGTCAGGTTTGCCTGATAGCCGCTGTTCCACAGCGCCATCAGAATACAGGGAAGTAACGCCAGCAGAATAATACTCATCACCCGCTTGTGATTTATGCTGTCACGCACATGGGTGGAACCTGTCGTTACATCAGCGGGAGAGTAGAGAGACTTATCTACCGCTTCGGACAATACATCGAGTAATTTCACAGCCGTTATCCTTCTTTCTCAATGATGGTGAGAGCGT
>CAZQFI010000055.1:0-1552 GCA_964592545.1 uncultured Geobacteraceae bacterium | reverse complement strand
TCACCCTACAATGTTGTCGATTCAAAGAATATTCTTAATGCCCGGATCGCGTATATCGGTAAAGGTGTTATCAGCGACAAGCAATACCCCGGTTGGCTGGTACGTGGCCTTGATGCCATCTGGCCATTCTGATACTGGAGCAAGCAATGAAACCTTTTTCGTCTAAAACAATAATTGCCCTGTTGGTCTGCTGTGCTGTTTTATTTATTTCGACGGCGGACGCTTCCCGAATCAAGGAGCTGGCGCAATTGGAAGGGGTGCGTCCCAATCAACTGGTTGGTTATGGTCTGGTTGTCGGTCTGAATGGTTCAGGTGACAGCACGAGTACCCAGTTTACCATCCAGTCTCTGGTCAATATGATGGAACGGCTCGGGGTCACTGTTGATCCGAATATGGTCAAGGTTTCAAACGTTGCTGCGGTTATTGTCACGGCGGAATTGCCCGCTTTTGCCCGGACTGGAAGCACCCTCGATGTTTCGGTTGCATCGGTCGGGGACGCAAAAAATCTGGCCGGGGGAACGTTGTTGATGACTCCTCTCTATGGTGTCGATCGTAAAGTCTACGCAGTTGCTCAGGGAGCACTGGTTGTCAATGCTCTGGCATTTGGTGGCAAGGCGGCAAAGGTTCAGAAAAACCACCCCACCGTCGGTCGGGTTCCCGGAGGAGCACTGGTTGAGCGTGAGGTTAATTTCGATTTCGGCAACCTGACAGAATTGAACTATCGGCTGAAAAATTCCGATTTTACAACTGTTTCGCGGATGAGCAGTGCTGTGAACAAGTATTTTGGTGAACCCCTGGCAAAATCACTGGATGGTGGTGAAATGCAGGTTCAGATTCCCGAGGACTATCGGGATCGCATTGTCGATTTTGTCGCGCAGGTGGAAAGGCTGGATGTTGCCCCCGATACCATTGCCAGAATTGTTGTCAATGAGAAGACCGGGACGGTCGTTATGGGTGAAGGGGTCAGGGTCTCTACCATCGCTGTCTGTCACGGCAACCTCAATCTGGTTATCAGCGAAGACAGCAACGTTTCCCAGCCGGGAGCCTTTGCCCGGAGAGGGCGGACTGTCGTTACACCTGAAACCGATATCAACGTCGTCGAAGAGGCGGGTAATCTGATTGTTCTCAAGTCGGGAGTCAGTATTGGAGATGTTGCCGCTGCATTTAATGCGATTGGCGCAACTCCGCGGGATCTGATCGCAATTTTCCAGGCACTCAAGGCCGCCGGCGCTCTCTATGCCGATCTGGTTATTCTCTAATCGGGGTTTAAACCATGGATGCCAGAATCGATTCAGCACAACTTCTCAGCCAGGCAAACACCCCGCGTCCGATCAAATCGGCGAAAGGGGAGGATTCTGCCAAGCTGAAAGATGTCGCACAGCAATTTGAGGCGATCTTTATTCAACAAATGTACGCTGAGATGCGCAAAACTATCCCTGACGATGGCTTGATTCAGCGCAGCAACGCCGATGAGATTTATGCCCAGTTACAGGATCAGGAAGCGGCAAGGATCACCGCCCAGCAGGGGGGGATCGGGCTGGCTGATCTGATG
>CAZQFI010000054.1:0-2823 GCA_964592545.1 uncultured Geobacteraceae bacterium | reverse complement strand
ACCGTCAGTTTGATGCTGATGGCAATCGGTGGCCTTTTCAATGCCGGGCTGGTCGACTGGGTCAGCTCCATGACCTATCAGGCCGCCTCAGGAGCCGGTGCTCCCAACATGCGCGAACTGCTGACACAGATGGGAACTCTGAACAGCTGCGTTGCCGAAGAGCTGAAAAACCCCGGTTCTGCAATCCTTGAGATCGATAAAAAAGTTTCGGAAACTCTGCGTCGTGATGACTTTCCTAAAGCGGAATTCGGCTACCCCCTCGCAGGTAGTGTCCTGCCGTGGATCGATCGCGAAGTTGAGGATGGCCAGAGCCGGGAAGAGTGGAAAGGAATTGCCGAGACCAACAAGATCCTCGGTAATCAATCACCAATTCCAATCGACGGCATCTGCGTTCGCATCGGTTCGATGCGCTGCCACAGTCAGGCATTGACCATCAAGTTGAACAAGGATCTGCCGATCGAAGAGATCGAAGCCCTGATCAGCAACAGCAACGACTGGGTCAAACTGGTTCCCAACACAAAAGCTGAAACTCTGGCGCAACTGACTCCGGCAGCAATTTCAGGAACATTGAGTATCCCTGTTGGACGGGTCAGAAAGATGCATATGGGGCCCGAATATCTCTCCGTTTTCACCTGCGGAGATCAACTCCTCTGGGGTGCCGCAGAGCCCCTGCGGCGGATGTTGCGGATTCTCGCAGAAAAATAGGTCAAACACAAAACAGCGCCGCCGAATAAAACCGGGGGCGCTGTTTGCATAAGCGTAAATTAAACTTTTGAGGGCGGGGGGCCGAAATGAAAAGAAAAACAACAGGATTTACAGACCATGCCCAAAGATATTGTCAAACTGCTGATTTTACTGGTGATTGTTGTTGCGATTATTGTCGGAATTACAATCTTCGGGAAATCGGTCGATAACAAAACCAAATACCAGCACCCCATCACCCGACCGGGAGCCCACTGGTAGCGGACTCCCGTCAGGAATCAAGCCAATCTCACGTTGTCTCTTCTATTTCAGGAAGATCCAGGCCAAAAGCCTTGTGCAACACCCGAACAGCCAGCTCGGTGTATTTGGCATCAACAACACACGACACCTTGATTTCGCTGGTTGAGATCATCTGAATATTGATCCCTTCAGCCGACAATGCTTCAAACATTGTGCTGGCAACGCCGGCATGGGAGCGCATCCCGACACCGATAATCGAGACCTTTGAAATATCCATATCGGACATCACATCGCGAGCCTGAATCTTTTCAGCAACTTTCTCGACCAACTGGACAGCTTTCTTGCAGTCACCTTTGGGAACGGTGAAGGTCATATCTGTCGCACCTTCGTGAGAAATATTCTGGATAATCATATCGACGGTAATTCCCGCTTCACTCAGCGGTGAAAAAATCTGCGCCGAAATACCGGGCTGGTCGGGAACTCCGACGATGCTGATTTTTGCCTCATCTTTATTATAAGCTACACCTGAAACCAGTACGGTCTCCATATCCTGATCCTCCTTCATGACGAGCGTTCCCTGACCATCGTGGAAACTGGAACGTACGTGGATAACAACATCGTATTTCTTGGCAAATTCGACACTGCGAATCTGCAGAACTTTAGCCCCTAAAGATGCCATTTCGAGCATCTCATCGTATGAAATCTTCTCAATTTTGCGCGCTTCGGGAACCATCCGCGGGTCGGTGGTGTAAACCCCGTCGACATCGGTATAAATTTCACAGACATCCGCTTTCAGTGCCGCCGCAACAGCCACCGCCGAGGTATCGGAACCACCGCGGCCGAGGGTGGTGATATTTCCCTCGCCGTCAGTTCCCTGGAATCCGGCAACAATGACGATTGTCCCCGTTTTCAGGTCGCTGCGAATATTTTCATCGGCAATGTGTTGAATCCGTGCCCGGGCATGAGCCTTATCGGTGACCATCGGAATTTGTGAGCCGAGATAACTCTTGGCTTCATAGCCCATCGAATGCAGACACATCGACAGCAGAGCGATGGTAACCTGTTCGCCTGTCGAAACCAGGACATCGTACTCCCGTTCACTGGGCGTTTCCGAAATTTCTGCAGCCAGCGCAACAAGACGGTTGGTCTCACCCGCCATTGCCGAAACAATGACAACAACGTCGTTGCCTTCATCAAAGGTTTTGGCGACCCGCCGGGCAACATTGCGGATTCGCTCCACAGAACCCACCGAGGTCCCACCATATTTTTGTACAACCAGAGCCATAACAGTCCTCTTCCTCCTAATCGGAAAAACCGGTGAAAATGTTGCTACCACCAGTATTTATCAACCATTCCTGCTTAAAGCAGCACCTTAATATCAGGAAATATCGGGGGGGTCAAAATCTTTTTGTCCCTGACAAAATTTTCACAAAAATCGGGCCGGTTGCACTCACTCCAACCGGCCCGATTTAGACCCCAACCTATGCTGTTTCGACAATCAGTGACTCCTGCGATCATTCCCCGAAAATGAACCGCCCATCCCCCGAATAGCATCCTTCCCGATCGTCACCCAGCCACTGGAACGCTCAAACTGTGTCACCTGCTTCGAATGGATCAGGGTATTCAGCAGCACCGGACTGATGCTGTCCTTGACCCCATTTTTATAGACGACATTGATCCTGAGACTTTGTTGCGTAATCGCCATGGTCAGATCCTCCCCCCGTGAAAGCAAGCTACAATTCTAGCGGACGCATGGCATTTCGCAACTCAAACAGAAAAATTTATTTGCAGACTTTTTAAATCTTATTATTCCTGCCGACCCGAAGCTTCAAGTTCACCGGCAATGGCTGCCATCAGACGTTCAACGATCAGGATATGGGT
>CAZQFI010000053.1:0-3624 GCA_964592545.1 uncultured Geobacteraceae bacterium | reverse complement strand
AATTTAATAGCGTTGGGGTCTGTGCGGCAGCGTGATCCAGAAGGTCCTCCCGCACAATCACCATCGCCATCCCCGACGGGCCAAGATTTTTCTGCAATCCGGCGTAAACAACTCCGAACGGGTTGTAGTCAATCTGGCGCGACAGAAGCTCCGACGTCATATCGGCGATCAGCGGAACAGCTCCCGTCTCAGGAAAACGCTGCCAGCGGGTTCCATACAAGGTGTTGTTACTGGTGATGTGAAGATAAGCGGCACTCTGATCGATCTGCTCCACGGTTAACTCCGGAATACGATCGTAATCGGTCGCGGCGCTGGTGGCGATAGTTTCAACCTGGCAGAAAGCCTGCGCCTCTTTGGCTGCCAAGCGAGCAAAGTTACCACTTTCAACATAGAGACACTTTTCCCCGGAAACGCATCCGGCAAAATTCAACGGCAGAGCCGAAAACTGCATCCGCGCCCCACCGTGGACAAACAAAATCCGGTAATTATCGGGCAGACCGGTCAACTCCCGAAACAGCGCTTTGGCTTCATCGAGAACAGCAACAAACTCTTTGGACCGGTGACTGATTTCAATGATCGAAACCCCCATCCCCTGAAAATCGAGCCATTCCTGCTGAATTTTCTTCATCACCGGTTCCGGCAACATCGCCGGTCCGGCACCGAAATTATAAATTTTATCCGCCATTTTTGACCTTTCTAAAATCACAACCAAATTTTAACGAAGAGGCGGAGAGACACCAAGATCTCCAAGGAAGATCAAAACCCTTTTTTTGCTTTTAAAACCTTAAAAACGATCTTGATTTTGGATGTCTTGGAGAACTTGGCGTCTTGGTAGCTATAAGTTTCTCTCCAACTCTCCCTCTCAGCGTCTCTCCGTTGAAAAATATTATTTCACGATCCGCAATCCACCTTTTCCCGGCGCCCCACCCGATGGTGGGTCAGGCTCATCGTCGGGAGATGTTGGTGGCAGATCGTCTTCGTTCTCTTTCAACTGCGGCAAAGTTTCGCTTGCGATCATCTGCTCTATCGAATCGGCAATCGACAGGCACTGCTTCATGCACACCCGATATGCCGGGCACATCGTACAATCGGCCTCACCCGCCGCAGCTTTCAGACTGTGGACCAGCAGTTCGACACTTTCCAACTGGGTCAGTGGGACAAAATACATACGTTTCCTCGTCTGGATAACGGACTACGCCATCTCCCGGTCAGCAACCTGCACAAATGCACGCAATTTATCCATCATGGCCTGAAAATCATCAAAACGTAACGATTGCGGACCATCACTGGCAGCCTTTTCGGGGCAGGGATGAACTTCGACGATAATACCGTCGGCCCCGGCGGCAGCTGCTGCATACGACATCGGCGCAATCAACGATGCATGACCTGTCGCGTGAGATGGGTCGATAATAACCGGCAGGTGAGTCTGCTGTTTCAGAACCGGAACGGCTGAGATATCGAGGGTATTCCGGGTTGCCGTTTCAAACGTGCGGATTCCCCGTTCGCAAAGGATCACCCGCCGATTTCCTTCAGAGAGGACATACTCGGCGCTCATCAGAAATTCCTGAATGGTCGTCGACATCCCCCGCTTGAGGAGGATCGGCTTATCAAGTTGACCAAGCATCTTCAACAGCGCAAAGTTTTGAGTATTCCGGGCACCAACCTGCATCACATCGGCATACTTTGCCACCAGTTCAACATCACGCGGGTTCACCACCTCGGTAACAATCGGCAAACCAGTCATCTCCCGCGCCTCGGCCAGCAGTTTCAAACCATCCTCTTCCATCCCCTGGAAAGAGTAGGGGCTGGTTCGTGGTTTGTAGGCACCGCCTCGCAACAGCCGGGCTCCCGATTTTCTGACAGCGACGGCGGTTTCACAAATCTGCTCCCGCCCTTCAACGGCGCACGGTCCGGCGGCCACAACAAATTCCTTCCCCCCAAAACACAGTCCGGGGACAATTTCAACTTCGCTCGGCTGCGGCTGGACTTCACGGCTGGCCAGTTTGTACGGTTTGAGAATCGGGACAACATTTTCGACCCCCGACATCAACAGCAAGGTCTGTAATTTTTCCTTGCCCCGCTCTTCACCAACCGCTCCGACAACATTACGGGTTTCACCGTAGATGACGTGGGGCTGGTAACCCAGTTCAACAATTTTCTTTTCGACGGCAGCAAGATCGGCCTTGTCCGCCCCATTTTTCATCACAATAATCATTTTGCTCTCCTTCTTCGCCACTGCGATAGAAACGGCAAAAAGGCCGCCCGATCTCCCGGCGGCCTTAAGTTTTCAAATAAGCAGAAACAAAAAAACCATGGGAGAACTTGGTTAGCCGTTCCGCCATGGTTTGTGTTATTTGAAGACCTAAAACCTTCTCACACACCCTTCCCCAAGGCAGACGGCCGAAAAAAGCCGAAAAACCAAAAGAAAAAGCTAAAATAAGAAGCGTTAAAAGTCATCATCTGTCCCTTCATTCTGGAAAGGGAGACTACACAAGAGAGAAAAAACACGCAAGCAAAAAACGTTCAAAATTAAGCGGCTATTTTTCCTTGACACTCTCTGCCCCTTTGGTTATAAACGGACTTCGTTTTGCCCAGATAGCTCAGTCGGTAGAGCAGAGGACTGAAAATCCTCGTGTCCGTGGTTCGATTCCACGTCTGGGCACCAACAAATTCAAGGGGTTGCGTCGTTTGACGTGACCCCTTTTTGTTTCTGCGACAACCTTCCAATCAAAACAGATAACCGACGACCAGCAATGCTGAATTAACTCCGCGATTTTCCTTGAGGAGATTGCCGTTTGAGATATGGTGCAGGCGAACACCCAGTGTCACTGCCGTACCCTGTTGAAGGGGATATTCCAGACCGGCACCCAACTGGGGATTGAAGTTGATCCGCGAGCCCTGCCCTTCGACCTGAAAATCGGTATATATAGCCCCGATTCCCCCTTCGATAAACGGTAACCACCGACCGATTCTGAAGTGATCAAGATAGTAGAGTGCCAGCATATTGAGTGACAGGAGCCCGCGAGACCGGCCATCCAGGGTTAAACCGCCATTCACTTCGAGCTTAAGTCGTAATGGGTCGGGAGCCCGATGCCAGAACACCCGGTCATAATCGATAATCATCTGTCCCTGCAGCAACACCAGTCCAATCGCGTCGGGATCATAAGCACCACCAGCCAGCAGTGCCACGCCATAGCGGGTCGGAACATAGGAATCGGCAGCGTCCTGAGCAGAAACGGGGAAAGAGAGTGAGAGAGAAATCAACAGAATCAGAGCGGCGGAGACAAATCGCAACATGATTTTCAGGCCGACAGCCGAATCAGGCCATATTGACCACCGGAACCGAGCTTTAAGCAGGACAAGCTCTTCCCGTTCAGTGGCTGCGGCTGGAGTGCCGCAGTCGACTTACCCGTGATGGGGGACGGGTAGATTTTACCGTCACGCTGCGAAATCGCCGCCACTGCCAGATCAAAACCGGCTGACGCGGGAAAACTCCCGTACAGGGGCGCATATGCAGCAGCTTTCCTCCCGTTAAGCAGGTGGCGATACTGAATATCACTCTCAATGTGGCGACCGCCACCGAGAACCAGAAGATCGTCAGCAGGGGGGGACACCTGACTGGCA
>CAZQFI010000052.1:0-2686 GCA_964592545.1 uncultured Geobacteraceae bacterium | reverse complement strand
TCCTTTACCAACATCATTGATGTTTACGTCAATTATCTGCGCAAGAAAATCGATCGCGATTTTGACAAGAAGCTTATCCACACAGTGCGTGGGGTCGGCTATGTTCTGAAGGAGTCCGATTAATTGCCCCAGAGTCCCCGCTCAATAAACCGCCTTCCCTTCTGGAATCTGTTCTTTCTTGCACTGATTCTGAGCGGAGGCGGTTTTTTTTGGCACGCAACTTACCAGCAGGAACTCCTTGCCCAGGTCGATAAACAGCTGCTGACAACACTGTTGGACATCACCACCCGTGGTGGAAACGAGTCCGACAAGGGTGGTGCACCGCAATCTTTATGTGCCGGCATGTCTGGTGTCACAACAGCGGCACCGTCGTCTGTGCAGATTGCCGTTTACTCTCCACAGGGGGAACTGGCCTGTACCTGGCCGGCAACAACTGACAGCCCGAAAACCATTGAGCCGTCCACGACAACCACTCTGCATACCGTTGTCGGTCAGCAGAGCTATCAGAGAGTTCTGGTTTTCCCGGTCAGCCACCCCGCCGGGATCTCTTCTCTGATCACTGTCAGCAGTGATCTGGCAGGGATACAAAAGCAAACCAATTTCTTCTCGATGATTCTGTTCCTGATGGGGATCGCCATTTTGACCGGCTTTTCCGTAATCCAAAGAAAATTCAGAAACCGGGATGTTTCGGCAATAGCAAATTTAACCCGAACGATCAACGAGACCGACACTCAGCTGGTTCCCCCCGTTTCCGAGATCAATGAGACGGCCAGCCCTGAAATTCTGACATTGGTCAAAAGCTATAACGAGCTGATGAAAAAGCGGTCGGACAGTCTGCGGAGAGCACGCCAATTTGCAGCAGATGTCACCCACGAACTGCGTACACCGCTGACGATTCTGCGGGGCGAAACGGAACTGGCTCTCAGAAGCGACAGAGACAAAGATCAGTTGCAGCAGGTTTTAGCTTCGAACCTTGAAGAGATCAGCCGCATGAGCTATCTGCTCGAAGATCTGCTGCTTCTCTCAAAAGGAGATCTGGGGGAAATCCCCCTGAAGAAAGAGCCCCTCCTTTTGAATGAGCTTATAACTGAACTCCACCACCAGGCTCAACTCCTGGCAACCGCCAAGAATATCAAGGTTGACCTCCACTGCCCGGAACAGCCCCTTTTTGTTCACGCCGACAGCTTCCGGTTGCGCCAGGTCTTCCTGAATCTCCTTACAAACGCAATCAAATACACCCCGCAGGATGGCAACGTCACGATTGAACTGCGGCGGCGCGGAGAGAACATTGAGGTTTCGATTCGTGACAACGGAATCGGGATGGACAGCGAACATCTGGAGTTGATTTTTGAACGTTTTTACCGCGTGAACAAAACCAGTAACCGTAACGATGGCGGTTCAGGTCTGGGTCTGGCAATTGTCAAGTGGATCGTCAATGCCCACCGCGGATCGATCACAGTCAATTCAACTCCGAATCAAGGGAGTCAATTTACCGTGGCCCTCCCCCTGATTCAACCAGATCAGGACGCGTCTGAAAACAGCGGGGAAGCGGCTGTAGCCCGCGAAAAGCAGTAAAAAAGTAGAAATCGTTAATGCTTTTTCTATTCACTTTTTTGACAAAATTCTGTATATGTAGCAGTCAGAGACCTTCTTGAAGGTTTCGTGCCCCGAAGACCTACCCCCCCTCCAGGTCTTCGGGGCTTTTTTTGTCCAATATTTTATTGAGAAAAAAAGTCAGGTTGTGCATCTGCACAGTGCGTGGACAAAATAGACATGCTAGATTGGCACGATGCGTATTACCGTTAAACAACAAGTACTGCTGGCACCGGCAATCGTCCTGATTCTCCTGATTATGCTCCTCGCCTTCATGCAGTACACCTACTGGGACCTGGCCCACAAACGCCATGAGGTTAAAGCGGTCGGCACCACGTTTGTCGCTCTGGCTGAGGCCGATATGGCGGCACGCCGCCTCCATGTGCTGCTGCGTTCGATGCAGCATAATGGCATCGCGGCTCCCGAAGATATGGCGCTGATGGCCGATCTTTACGAGCACCTTCTCAATGCCATCAACCGGATGGAACCATTCGGTCCCATCAAAGGGTCGCAGCTCCTTTCCAGACTGTCAGAGATGGCAGAAAATCTCAATCCCGCCGACAGCCCCGAAATCGACAACCTGGCGCAGTCATTTGCCCGCTTCAGAGCTGAGTTGTCGGCTCTGTCGAACGCAACCCAGATCTATCGAAACCGCCTGCGGCTGATCCACGAACAGGATATCAATCAACTGGTCGAACGGACGGCTGTCGTCTCCATGTCGGTTCTGGTTCTCGCCATCGCGCTGGGACTGTTTGTTTCGGCCTATTTCAGCCGCCGGATTCTCAACCGCATTCAACTGCTGTCGAGTAATGCTGTGCGGATCGCCGACGGCAAGCTCGAGCTGCCACCGGCCCCCGACCATATCCGCGATGAGCTGGATACCCTTGCCGTTTCGATCAACCGGATGACCAAACGGCTGATCCGGGTCGTCGGGACAGTGAAACTCCTCGAAGGGGCTGAGGAGGAGCGACGCAGGATCGCCATGGATCTTCACGATCAGTCACTCTCCGACCTCTCCACCATTTTGCGCGGGCTCCAGCATTTATCGTCTGAGCTCCCCGACGACCATCGTGAAAAATCGCAGAAACTCGAG
>CAZQFI010000051.1:0-2162 GCA_964592545.1 uncultured Geobacteraceae bacterium | reverse complement strand
TCTCTGTCGCTGAAAAACCAGCAAGGCTCCGGGAAATCAGCTTATCCAAATCAACACGGGGAATCAGTTTGGGGTCGATAAATAACGAGAGGATTTCCCCGGCCAGTTCAGGAAAAGACAACGGCTTCAGCCGCAGCAGGTCCTCCGCTGAAAGATGCGGCAGGGTTTGCGGGACAAACAACCCCTGATCAGCAGCGAACCCTTCAAGAACCACGCGGTCAAATGAAGTCGGGGGGACGCCACCTTTGGTGCTGACATAAGCCATCATCACATGTCCACCGCCTGTTCAGGAGCCAATGCCTGACAGACCGCCGTCGCGATTTTGATATCCTGAACCGCGACTCCGGTCAGATCAGAGACCGTGATCTGTTTCGCCCCGGTTCTACCGGGGTGTGATGAATCGATCACCCGCCCAAGTTCGACAATATCGCCTGTGCTGATTTTTTTCTCCGCCAGTGCCGTTGCAATCTCCCCCCGCTGCCGACATTGCGCTAAACTGTCGGCAACAACAAGATCGGCCATCTGTAGAATATCAGCCGCCAGCTCCTGCTTCCCTTCGGTGTCCGAGCCCATCGCGGTGATATGGGTTCCAGGTGAGATATCGGCAGCCTGAAGCAGAGGAATGTGCGAAGGGGTAGCAGTAATAATTATTTGAGCTGCTCGAACCGCTTCAGCCGGAGTTACTGCCAGCATGACACGATAACCTTTCGCTTCAAGTTGCTCTTTGTAGCGTTGCTGATTGGCGATACTCCGCCCCCAGACGTGAATATGGGTGCATGACGTCACCGGCTTCAGATACTCCACCTGTAACTGTGCCTGCAAACCGGTTCCCAGAACAGCAATTTTCCTGACATTGGCCGGAGCCAGATATTTTGCCGCAATCTGACCTGCCAGAGCCGTCCGAACCTCAGTCAGCCAGCCATCATCCAGCAAAACAGTTTCAAGTCGCCCGGTCTGACTGGAAAAGACCAGCATAACCCCCGAGCTGGAACTCAATCCCAGCTCAGGGTTCTGGTAAAACCCCGCTGCAATTTTAACGACATAATGGGGAGATTTTTTAATATAGCCATATTTGATATGGGTTTCACCGGGCGGATCAGAGAAGATGAGTTCCCCGACCGGGGGGACAACCGCCTGTCCACGCGAAAAAGCGACGAACCCCTGTTCAATCGCGGGTGCAAGATCCAGCTTTGCCAGGACCATGCGAATGTGTTCGAGGGTAAAAACCTGTGTCATGGCATTCTCCCGGACGATTGGTTTGAACGGATAGAGAGCAGATCGTTGTAAACTGTTGCCCTGGAAACCCCGAGAAAACCGGCGATCTGCTCCATCGACTTTCTCGCATAAAACAAACCTTTCTGATCCAGCCGGGCAAGAACTTTGCGTCTGTTTGCCGCTCCCCTTAACTCCTTTTCCGTCAGGTGATTCTCCTCCTGAAAACGTTGAATTTCCTGCCTGACCTGATAACGCCAATCATTGCGAAAAAGAATTTCGGGATGGCTCTGAGCAGTTGCCGGTTTAACCAGTTTTTCCAGTATTTCAAGAGCTGCTTCCTGTTGGGAATAATCAAGATTGATGCACATCAATCCCACCGCCACCCCGTCTCCGTCAGAAAGAACAGCTGTCACAGAACGCAAACTCTGCCCCCGATCACCAACTTTCTGATACGGCCCGATAACAGCCCCCTCATTGACCAGATCATCGCTGGTCAATTTGAGATGGGAAGGATCTCCCGCCCTGATTCCAGTGAAGGGGTTGGCAACAGAGAAAACCGCATCACGCTCAAGATCATGGATAACAACCTCCGCGTGAGGGGACAAAAGAATCGCAATTGCGTCCGCAACCGCCCGATAACAGGACAAATCAACAGTAGGCATATCTCCTCCCTACATTTTATCTAAAATAGACTTTCAGTCTAAAATGATATGCTGGTAAAATAATGTCAAGAAGAGAAGTGGAGGAACGATTCAACCGGTTGTAAATCGTTTCGGTTCGGAAGAGCCGGCAAAACAGCGAGATTTTGAAAAAGGACATTTGTACAAAAAAAGCGGAAGACCAGAAGGCCTTCCGCTTTCAAATTTTACACTTTTGACAGCAGCAATAATTAATTGCCAGCCATCATTGCTTCGATATCGCCCTGAACGTCGCCAATGGCTTTGATG
>CAZQFI010000050.1:0-4188 GCA_964592545.1 uncultured Geobacteraceae bacterium | reverse complement strand
TGGCGGAGAGGCGGGGATTCGAACCCCGGGTAGCGTTAACTACACCCGCTTTCCAGGCGAGCACCATCGGCCTCTCGGTCACCTCTCCGCGAATTGCGCACTCTACACCAACAAATCAGACACTGTAAAGTGCTTTTTTACCCTCCTGCCGTTGCGTATCGGCCATTGATTCGGTAGATAAATGCCAGTATTTCTGCGACGGCCTGAAAGAGTTCTTCGGGGATTTCCTCGCCAGCCGGAACCCTCCCGAGAACCTCAAGCAGATCAGGATCTTCGACAATATCGACGCCCGCCAACTTCGCTGCGGCAATAATCTGCTCCGCCAATTCGCCCCGACCGGTTGCGACAACCTTTGGAGATGCCTGGGGCTGGTGATCGTAGTGGAGCGCAACCGCCTGCAGTGGTTTTCCGGGATTCTCTTTCATCAGATTCTCGTATCAAGCATATTTTGCGAGTTGGGCAACAGCCGCTCCTGCAACTGGCGGGCAGGCAATCGGGCATCGGCACTAAAACTCATCCCCTGCAACATAACGGTACTCAGCGATTCCTTCAATTCTTCACTGCAACTTTGTATGAATTTCATCTTGCGTTGATCTTCCCCTGCCAGTCGCAAATGAAGTGTCCCGTCATCATAAAGCATGTCGATTCGAACATTCCCCAAAGCCGAAAGGCGCAACGACAAGGACATCTGCAACGGCGCTTCATCACGTTCCATCCCCTGAGATTTCGATTTCTTCTCGGCAAGTAAATACCCCTCCTCAAGTTCACTGAAGGGGAGCGGAAGAAACTGAACCTGATCCGCCGCCAGCTTTGCCTTGCACAGCTGAAGCAGCTCAAGCCGCCGGAGCGGCCCATCACCGGCGTCGCCGTCACGGCTCTTCTGGAGCTCCAGCAGGCACGATTTCAAACTTGCCAGCGCCGCCTTCTTCTTCCCCTCCAGCAGCTCTGTTTCCAGCTGAAAACCAAAAAGCTGTGACAGAACTCCCAGTTGATGTCCCGATAAAGTCGCTGGCCGCTGAGAAACCAACTGCGTCAGCTGGCCAAGTAAATTCTCTATCTCCGGGGTTGTAAAAACGGCTCCTTCAATTGCCAGCAGCCGAGACTTCAAACCCTCCAGCCGTCCCAACAGATCGGGGGCAGTGGCAACGTTTTTGTCCTGCAACCGGGAGATCTGGCCTAGAAGGTCCTTGATCTCTCCCTCTAACGTCATTATCTCAGGAACTGCTGTCTGTGAATCGAGGGGCTGACCACCAACGGGATGAGAAGAGACTGCCGTCTTCCCTTCAACATTTAAAATTGTTTGGAGGTTCCGGGAATCGACCTGGGAAAGAATTTTTTGAATTTCCATCACCAGTCGGGGAGAAAGCGCAGAACCCTGCTGAAGCTGATCGAGAATCGGTTGCACCACCCCTTTCATTTGTCCGGGATCCCGATTGGCTGAGAACAAATCGAGCAACCCTTTTAATTCTGTGGCGATTGCACCGGTCTCCGAAGGACTCGAAGCACGTAGGTTCTGAGAAGGCTGATTCTGCAGATTTTTCAGCAACGCCGACACGGCTTGTGACAATTCGGAAGAGTCCAAAAACCGGGAATCCGGTAAAACTGACGGCACAAAAGGGGTCGACCCCACTTGAGACCCCGAAACGTCCCCGGAGTCGGGAGCCGTCAATGTCTGTAACCGGGCTGCAATATGTGCAATTTTCTCTTTAAGATCACCCGGTACCGCTGAGAAAGTGAGAATCTCCACCAATTGCTTCAGAACAGCAAGGGTCGATTGTGGCAACCGCCCGTCGCTGGCCAAAGACTGAAGCTGTACCACCAGCTCACCCCAGTCAAACGGTTGCGCCAGAAGAGGGAAGTCCTGTGCCATCCGGTTATCAATTCGACTGCTCAAAACCCGAAATTCGAGCTGCGGGTCGAGCTGTTGCACCTGCAGCGTCAGTTTCTCCCCAGGCTGCAGAGCGGTTTTTCCCGGAACCTGATAACGCCGGGAGCCGATTTCCAAAACTGTCCGATCATTTTCGGCGGAAATAACCAGCGCCTGAACCTGCTGCTCAAGACGCAGCCGGTTCGATACCTTGGCAGTCAGATCCCCGCCCGAAGGTTTTGTTGCAGCAACAAACAAGTTTGCCGGAAATTTTGAATCTACAATCGCCATATTTTTATCGCCCCCAACAATTATCCACACGCAGGAGAATCATAGCATAATCGCGATCAGATCCCGAATACGGAGATTGTCCCTGCGCTGAATCAGTTCATTGTGACAGATGATCCGTCAAAATCCCGTCAAGATTAATATTTTCTATGCAACTTTTAACCAAAATTGTGTCAAAAACCTGATCATCGTCCATAACATATCGAAATAAAAGAAGTTATTTAGTTGGCACAGTAATCGCTTAATGCAGAGAAAGAACAAAAAAGTTCTAAAGATCAGCTCATAATATACCGAAAGAAGAACATGATTGTTTTTCAATTCTTTGGGGGATAGAGGAATAGACTCATGATGAATACCACGGCTCTGATTATTGCCAACGATAAAAATAAAAAAGCACAACTGGTTGACCATCTTTCTGCAACAGGCTTGTTCAAGCAGATAAAACCCCTTAAATCGACCTCGGCCCTTTTCCAGCATTTGGAATCAAAACGGGCCGATATGGTCTGCTGGGCAATCGACAAACAGCCCCGCAAAACCGAGTGGATCAACAAACTTCACTCCGATGAGAAGTGGCACGATCTCCCGCTCATCGCCTTCGCTGAAGACCAGCAGAGTGTCATTAACGGCTTTCAATTGGGAGCGAGCGACTCTGTCCGGGTCGAAATTGATCCGACAGAATTGAGCGCCCGGATGCACCGCCACCTCGAGCGCTGGCAACGCCTTCTCGAACTGCGCCAAAGTAAGGAACAACTGCAGAAGATGGCACTGACCGATCCCCTGACGAAATTAGGAAACCGGGCGACCTTTGATATGAACATCAAACAGGCGTCGGCCCATTCACAGCGATCGGGGATTCCATATTCACTGCTGATGGTCGATCTGGATCATTTTAAAAAATTCAACGATACCTATGGTCACCAGACCGGCGACAGTGTCCTGCGTTCGGTCGCTGATGCCATAAAAGATTCGGCCCGTGATGCCGATATCTGCTGCCGCTATGGTGGTGAGGAATTTGCCATTATCTTGCCCGATACAACCTCCCGTAACGCAGAGGTCCTGGCCGAGCGGATTCATCGCAATATCTCCAGAGTTTCCCGGACACAACCCGCCGACTGTATGCCCATCACCGTCAGCATCGGGATCAGTTGTGCCAATCGCCACAGCAATAGCCATCCGAGCCAGTTGATTGAAGAGGCTGATCAGGCTCTTTATCTGGCAAAAGCAAACGGGCGAAACCGTACAGAGGTCTGGCACGTCGATTTTATTTCTCCCAGAGTCTCATTCAGCTATAACCATGCCCCTCAGTTGGCTTTCGGCACCTGACTCGAATAAGTCGATAAAAACACAAAGCGGGATCAGAAATATTATCTGATCCCGCTTTTTTTATTGGTGGAAAACTTTTGCCGATTATTCGACCGCTGATGCTCCCAAGACCTTCACTTTGAGACGCAGCTGTTTACGCTGTTCAGCCAGACAGTAGGCAATAATCGCATCTTGGTCTTCATCCTCAATATCCAGAAAACTCAGAGCAATCTGTCGGTCACCACCGTTCTCATAATTCCCGACAACCTCGCCGCTGCACTCTATCACCGTAGGCTGGGGAGCATCGATGACGATCTCCAGACCCAGTTTTGTCCCCTCTTTGATCGCTTCGGAAACCGGCAACCTCAAACCACCACCACTGATATTAACCGGAGTCGGGACCGATCTCGCAGTTGGGTTTTCCTCATCAATCACCCAGTAGCTGACCGACAGATCAGCATCGACCCGGAAATAACCCCGTTTCTGAACATAGCTGAAAGAATCAACCATCTCCAGCAGCAACTTTTCCGCCTGATCCGCCGATTCGATCTTCGCCTTAATCGATTTGTTTTCCCCGGCAACATCAAACGTCACCAGGCAGAAGTCTTCAAGATTTAACAGTTCAGGATCGAGCTGATCGGGAAGAAATGTCACTTCAAATTGGGGCTCCGCTGTAACTTTTGCAACACCAGCAAGCGCCAGTTGCTTACCATTCTTCAGCGGCAGAGACG
>CAZQFI010000049.1:0-10808 GCA_964592545.1 uncultured Geobacteraceae bacterium | reverse complement strand
GAGTCAGGTTTGATCAACGAAAATGGTGGCGATTATGCCGGGCTGGAGCGAAACGCCGCCCGGACAAAGATTGTTGCCGATCTTGAGGCGCTGAATCTGCTCGAGAAAATTGACGATTATACCAATGCGGTCGGTGAGTGCTACCGCTGTAAAACCGTTGTCGAACCCTACATGAGCAAGCAGTGGTACGTCGCGGTAAAAACTCTCGCGGCCGAGGCGATCAAGGCGGTGGAATCGGGTGAAACAAAAATCCTGCCGCAGCAATGGGAAAAGACCTACTACGAGTGGATGTATAACATTCAGGACTGGTGTGTCAGTCGCCAGATCTGGTGGGGACATCGGATTCCTGCCTGGTTCTGTGACGATTGCGGAGAAATCACTGTCTCCCGCGACGACGTTTCAACCTGCAAGCATTGCGGAAGTCCCCATCTGCATCAGGAAACAGACGTCCTTGATACCTGGTTTTCGTCGGCACTGTGGCCGTTTTCAACGATGGGCTGGCCGGAGCAGACCCAGACCCTGCAGAAATTTTATCCCACCAGCTGTCTTGTCACCGGGTTTGATATCCTGTTTTTCTGGGTTGCCAGAATGATGATGATGGGCCTCAAATTTATGGATAACGTCCCCTTTAAGGAGGTCTATATCCACGCTCTGGTTCGGGATGCCCAGGGGCAGAAGATGAGCAAAAGCAAGGGGAACGTTATCGATCCATTGACGATTGTTGATGAATATGGTGCTGACGCGTTTCGCTATACCCTGTGCGCTTTTGCCGCGATGGGGCGTGATATCAAACTGTCAACCGACCGGATTGGCGGTTACCGCAATTTTGTGAATAAACTCTGGAATGCCAGCCGCTTTGCCCTGATGAATCTCGAGAACTTTGAGCCGGAAAAGAAAAACTTGAGTACTCTTGAGTTGTCTCCGGCCGATCAGTGGATTCTCAGTCACTACGCCTTTGCCGCAGAAGAGGTCAATAAGGCGCTGGCAGACTACAAATTTAATGATGCTGCCAGCATCCTTTATTCGTTTACCTGGCACGCATTCTGCGACTGGTACATTGAGTTGAGCAAAGATAATCTGTATGGCGACGATGCCGCCGCGCGTGAGACAACCCAGCAGGTTCTGTTTACGGTGCTGGAAGGATTGCTGCGACTTCTCCATCCTATTCTGCCATTTGTGACCGAAGAAATCTGGCATGCTTTGCCCGGAGAACGGTCTGCCGATTCGATTATGAAAGCAACTTATCCAACCGGAGCTCTTGTCGCTACGAGCGAAACTGTCGTTGCCGATATGGAACTGGTCATGGATGTTGTTCGGGCGATCCGTAATGTTCGTGGTGAGCTTGATGTCCCACCGGGAAAGAAGATCAAGGTTGTTCTCGATTGTAAGTCGGCTGCCACTGTGGCAACGATTGAAACCGGGCGTGATTACATCTACTCCCTGGCCAGGGTTGAACAATTGGATGTTGGTATCAATGTGGAGCGTCCCAAGCAGGCATCAACCCAGGTCGCGGGTGATGTTGAAGTCCTGATCCCGCTGGCTGACCTGATCAATGTTGCTGAAGAGGAGGCTCGGCTGCTTAAAGAGATCGAAAAAGTTCAGAAAGATGTCGATTTCTTTAACCGCAAGTTATCCAATGAAAAATTTGTCGCCAATGCTCCCCCGCAGGTGCTGGAAAAAGATCGCAACAAATTGGCGGCTGCGGAAAAGAAGCAGGAGATCCTGAAGCAGAGTCTGGTTAAGCTTCAGACCTTGAAGTAGCCGTTTGGGAGTGGAGTAGGAAGTATAACTTTCCCGAGTATTTTTATCCGTGCAATCAGGCAGATTGCGGGATATCAAGTTGATTAGAATTTTTCTATTTATGGTTTTTTTTGTTTAATTTTATAACAATGTTTAGTATACAGTATACGATTTGTGTTTCGCTGAGAGCTTGATAACCAAGGTTTCCGGCGCGATTATGTTTTGACGCCGAAAGGATGTCGAAAATGAACAGGAGGATAAGATCCTGGCGAGGGCCGCCGGGACAATATTTCAAGGCTCTGTTTCAGGAGGTGAGAAGGGCTGGGCCTGGATGACTTGAGCAGGTATTGGTGATTGAATTTGGGAGATAAGTCCTGATTGACAATCGTTTCACATTCTCGAGGGATATTTAACTATGGATCTGTTTAAAAGTACTGTAGGAAGAAAGATTCTGATGGCGGTAACCGGCCTGTGTTTAATTGGCTTCATTACTGTCCATCTCCTTGGCAACTTGTCGGTTTTTGCAGGACCCGACGGTATTAATGCCTACGCTGAGCACCTGCACTCACTGGGACCACTGGTCTGGGTTTTCCGCCTGATTATGCTGGGGCTGTTTGCTGTCCACATCACTTTCGGTATCCAGCTCTATCTTGAAAACCGTGCTGCCACACCTGAGAACTATGCTGTACAGAAGACTCTGGTGACAACTTTTGCGGCAAAAACCATGGTTTTTACCGGACTGATTATTTTGGCCTTCTTGCTCTACCATTTGCTCCATTTCACGGTGCAGATTACCAATCCTGATATTTCGGCTCATCACCTGCCACTCGATGCTGCCAACCGTCTGGACGTTTTCACAATGGTGACTGCAAGCTTCCAGAATGCCTTTATTGCAATCATCTACATTATTGCAATGATTGCATTGCTCCTCCACCTGAGCCACGGTATTTCCAGCTGGATTCAGACTTTTGGCTGGAGCTCCGGTCCAAGCCAGGACAAGATGACGTTCTGGGGCAAACTGTTGGCTATCGGTTACGGATTGGCATATATCGCCATTCCATTACTTCTTCTCGCACGCATTGTGAAATAGGGGGCTTATTGTGATTTTAGATGGAAAAGCACCTACAGGACCCGTAGAAACTTCTTGGGATAGATACCGCGAAGATATGAAGCTGGTCAATCCCGCGAACAAACGTAAATACAAAATTATTATGGTTGGTAGTGGATTGGCCGGTGGCGCTGGGGCTGCAAGCCTTGGTGAGCTTGGTTATAATGTCGATTGTTTCTGCTATCAGGACAGCCCACGGCGTGCACACAGTATCGGTGCACAGGGTGGTATCAACGCGGCCAAAAACTATCCCAGTGATGGCGACAGCATTTACCGCCTGTTCTACGACACCGTCAAGGGCGGCGACTTCCGCTCCCGTGAAGCCGACGTCTGGCGTCTGGCTCAGGTCTCCAACAACATTATTGACCAGTGTGTTGCTCAGGGCGTTCCATTTGCCCGTGATTACGCTGGTTACCTTGATAACCGCTCTTTCGGTGGTGCTCAGGTTTCGCGGACGTTCTATGCCCGTGGTCAGACCGGACAGCAGCTGCTGCTCGGTGCTTATTCGGCACTTTCCCGCCAGATTAAAAATAAAACAGTGACCATGTTCCCGCGGCGCGAGATGCTTGACCTGGTTGTCGTTGATGGCGTTGCCAAAGGGATTACCGTTCGGAATCTGCTGACGGGTGAGATTGAGTCTCATTGGGCTGACGCTGTGGTTCTGGCAACGGGTGGTTATGTCAACGTGTTCTACCTGTCAACCAACGCAATGGGCAGTTCGGTGACCGCTATCTGGAAGGCTGTCAAAAAGGGCGCCTACATGGCGAATCCTTGCTACACCCAGATTCACCCGACCTGTATCCCGGTTCACGGGGAGCACCAGTCCAAGCTGACTCTGATGTCTGAGTCGCTGCGGAACGATGGTCGTATCTGGGTTCCGAAAAAAGCGGAAGATTGCGAGAAACACCCGAGTGAGATCCCTGAAGAGGATCGTGATTACTATCTGGAGCGTAAGTATCCTTCCTTCGGCAACCTTGCTCCACGCGATATTTCCTCCCGTTCGGCGAAAGAGGCCTGTGATGACGGCCGTGGTGTCGGTGAAGGTAAACGCGGTGTTTTCCTTGATTTTGAGGATGCTATCAACCGGGTTGGCAAGAAGACGATCGAAGAGCGCTACGGTAACCTGTTTGATATGTATGAGAAGATTACCGATGAGAACGGTTACGAGCGTCCCATGCGGATTTACCCGGCACCTCACTACAACATGGGTGGCCTCTGGGTCGATTATGAGTGCCAGAGCAATATCCCGGGTCTGTTTGTCCTCGGTGAGGCAAACTTCTCGGTTCACGGAGCCAACCGCCTCGGTGCTTCAGCACTGATGCAGGGTCTGGCTGACGGTTATTTTGTTATTCCTTACACCATTGCTCCGTATCTGGCTTCAATCAAGAATCCTGGTCAGGTTAAAACTGATCATCCTGAATTCAAGAAATCGATTGAAGATGTTCAGGCTCAAACGGATAAACTGCTGTCAATCAAAGGCAAGAAGACGGTTAGTGAGTTGCATAAAGAGCTTGGTCATGTGATGTGGGAAAACGTCGGTATGGCAAGGAGCAAAGAGAGCCTTGAGCATGCCCTTAAACGTATCCCTGAAATTCGTGAAGAATTCTGGAATAACGTCAATGTGACAGGTGAAGGGAAAGAGCTCAACCAGCAACTGGAAAACGCTGGGCGTGTAGCAGACTTCCTCGAGTTTGCCGAAATGATGGCTGAGGATGCCCTGAACCGCGAAGAATCGTGTGGTGGTCACTTCCGGGTTGAGCATCAGACCGATGAAGGTGAGGCAATGCGTGATGACGAAAACTACAGTTACGTTGCTGCCTGGGAATTCAAAGGTGTTGGAAAGAAACCTGAATTGCACAAAGAGCCTTTGAAATTTGAAAGAGTTAAACTTGCCGTGAGGAGTTATAAATAATGGACCTTACATTGCATGTATGGCGCCAGAAGGGGCCACAAGACAAAGGAAAGCTGGAGACTTACCAGGCAAAGGATGTTAGCCCGGACATGTCCTTTCTGGAGATGCTGGATGAAGTGAACGACGGACTGATCAAGGCGGGCAAAGATCCGATCGCTTTTGACCACGATTGTCGCGAAGGTATCTGCGGGATGTGTTCTCAGGTCATCAATGGTCGTCCTCATGGTAAGCAGGAAAAAACAACTGTCTGCCAGCTGCATATGCGTCAATACAACGATGGTGATGAGATTTTTGTGGAACCATGGAGAGCAAAAGCATTCCCGATTCGCAAAGACCTGATTGTCGACCGGACGTCACTGGACGTAATTATGCAGGCAGGTGGTTATGTTTCCTGTCACACCGGTGGTGTTGACGATGCAAACGCACTGCTCATTCCAAAGCCGATTGCCGATTACGCAATGGATGCTGCCGAATGTATCGGCTGTGGTGCCTGTATTGCTGCCTGTCCCAACAGCTCGGCAATGCTTTTCACCGGTGCCAAGGTTGCTCAGTTAGCTGCCCTGCCACAAGGCAAGCCCGAAGCGAAGAGGCGGGTTAAGGCAATGACAGAGGCACTGCTCGAAGAAGGTTTTGGTAACTGTACCAACCATTATGAGTGTGAGGCTGCCTGTCCGAAAGGGATCAGCGTCAAGTTTATTGCCAAGCTGAACCGTGAGTATCTGAAATCGTTGCTCCCCTCTTCTACCGGGGTGTAATATTTTCGTTGTCACGATGATAATGAGAGTGTGAAATGAAAGGCGGATCTTTTGATCCGCCTTTTTTTTACTGAAAGTCACGTCATGGAGAACTGGTTCGAAAAACTTGTGAAGCGCCGCAAAGATCCTGATGCGTCATCCGCAGAAGCTTTGGCCACTGAACTGCTCCCTTTTTCATTCGAACATGACAGTGACCTGATTTCGGCCGATAGCTTCTATGTTGTCCGACAATGTCGGGACAGTGTTGAGGGACAGCTTAAAATTTTACAGACTGTTCTTGGTGCAACATCGGTTGTCCTCTACTGGTCAGAGTTGACAGGAAAACTCGTCCCCTTTGTCGTGTTAAGCAGCTCGACGGCCCTTGATCCGGCGGCTGTCTCTCCGGCAGCAGGCATCCTTGGGGCGTTAAAAAACCGGGACGAGGTTTCTCTGGCGCCATATCGGACGAATTCTCCCGCAATCCCCTATTATTGTTCCAATGCTTCGGCAGGAAGTTTTTTTGCTCGAGTTGTCTCGTCTTCTGAGTCCGGTCAGCGTCAGGACGGCAATTATGGTGTTTTGTGTATTGACCGGCCGTCTCAGCTTAGCTGGTCGCAAACTGATCGAAATCTGATTACCCTCGCTATCGCGCAGCTGACGAACGTTCTGCTGCAGTCACGTGATTTATTGTTTGCCGATGTTGAGCGGAGAAGTCTACAACTTGTTTTCAATAGTTTGCAGGCCTTGAATTCGGCTCTCGATCTCGATTCAGTTTACTGTGCGGCGACACAAGCGTTACAGTCGATTGTTGAAGCCGACTATTTTGCTGTCAGTCTGATTAATGGAGAGGAACACCAGCTCTGTTATTCGACCGGGGATCTCCCCGATGGGGCATTACATGAACCGTTTCTTCTTGAAGATTCTCTGGTTGGTCAGGTCGTAAAATATCGACGGATTCTTCCCGAAAGTTCAGCCCGTCCTGCTGCTGCTCCCGTTATCAACGGGCTGAAAATTTTTGACACGTGTCAATCGGTTCTTGTTGTCCCACTTTTGCATGAAGAGGACTCGGTCACTGGTGTCCTGATTATCGCCAGCCACAAGCGGAAAAAGATCAGTCGCAGCTGCCGGGAAATGATCTCTGTGATCGCTTCACAGGTTGCCGTCAAAATTGAGCTTGCCCGCTCCCACGATCAGATTCAGCGGATGGCAATCACCGACCCGTTAACCGGAATTGCCAATCGTCGTGCGTTTCAGCGGGCGTTTCTGGCGATGTATGAACGTGCCCGGCGTCGCCCAGGCCCCTTTTCGCTGATCATTTGTGATATTGATCTCTTTAAACGGATCAACGACACGTACGGCCACCCTTTTGGTGATCAGGTGATCAAACAGATTGCCGGACTGCTTGATGATGTCGTCAGAACGGGAGATCTGGCCGCCCGCATCGGTGGAGAGGAATTTACTGTATTGCTTGAAGATACCGGTTTGGCTGGAGCATACGATGTTGCAGAGCGCCTGAGAAAAAAAGTGGAATCTGCGGCGCTGTACTTTGAAGGGAAGGCTGTTCCGGTCACTATTTCGCTGGGAGTTGCTGCTTTTCCTCAGGATACCGACAGCCACGAAACACTTTTCAACTATGCCGATCAGGCGCTCTATCGGGCCAAGGAGGAGGGGCGTAATCGCTCGGTCTGCTGGTCAAAGATTTAGAGTTTCTGCAACAACACGGTGCTGAATTCGGTCATCAGCCGATTCTTGACAACGGCGCAGCCTGCCCGGCGAAATTTCTGCCGAACATCAAAATTATATTCCCAGAGGATTCCCGAAAGGATCAACCATCCCCCCGACTTGGTCTTTGCGACAAGCTCAGCTGCGACATCAAGGAGGATATCACCGTAAATATTGGCCAGAATCAGGTCAAAATCGGTTTCTTTTAATTGGTCTAATGTGCCGCATTGATGGGTTATGTCGCTGTCAAGGGTGTTCAGTTGACAGTTCCGGCGTCCGCTCTCGACGGCGTCGGCATCGATATCGACACACCAGGCCTGCCCCGTCGGATTGAGGAGTCGCGCCGCAATGGTCAGAATGGCTGTTCCACTGCCGAGGTCAAGGATTCGGGGGGACGGTTTGACGGCGAGATCTTCGAGGATTTCAATGCAGCTTTGTGTGGTTTCGTGTTCCCCGGAGCCGAAAGCACCCCGCTCCATGACCAGCGGGATACGGTTATCCTCGGACACTGCCGTGTCGGGGGGGATAATTATGAAACGTTTTCCGATTTTGAACGGCTGGTAAATTTCTCGCATTTTTATAAAAGTCCCGTTGCTTTAAAGAGGAGGAGTAGAATTGTATAGCTGATGGCAGAAGCCAGGGTTGACAGCATGACAATGGACCCTGCCAACTCGGCATCACCCCTCATCTGCTGCGCCATGATGTAGGTTGCGGTTGCCGCTGGAGTTCCGGCAATCAGTATTCCAATGCCGAGGTCTGTCCCGGTGACACCGAGGGGCAACAGCAGCAGTGTCGCAACCAGTGGTAGTAACACCAGCTTGACTGCTGTTGCCAGTCCAGCCAGTTTGAGATCTCCCCGGAGCCGTTCCAGCGAGAAGCCACCACCAATTGCCAGAAGTGCCAATGGGAGAGCCAGCCCTGTCGTAATGAGCAGTGAACGGTCGATAATTGGCGGGATAGGGAGTTTCCAGAAACTCCAGATAATGCCGAGAAATGAGGCGATAATCAGCGGATTGAGGAGTGTCTGGATGATGAGGCTGGGACGGCTCTCGTCCCGTTCATCCCGGTGGGGGAGAAGCAGGGCAAGGATCGCAAGGAGATTGAGAACCGGGACGAGGAACCCCATCAAAATACCCGCTTTGGTCAGGCCTGTTTCCCCGTAAGCATTCAGACAGATGGCCAGCCCAATATAGGCTAAATTCCCCCGGAACGCGCCCTGACAGAAGCTTCCACGGACCGCGGGTCGATATTGACGTTTTCCGGTGTAGTAATAGGTCATGGCAAAACCGGCAACGATGGCAAGAGATGAACCGATCACCAGCGGGGCATTGAAAAAACTGGTGAAATCGGCTTTGCCAATTTTGTAGAATAGCAGCAGCGGGAGAAAGACAACGTAAACCAGCCGATTGGTCTGCCGCAAAAACGGCTCATCGAACAGTTTCAACTGCTTGAGCAGCGTCCCCAATCCAATGACCAGAAAAATTGGCAGGACAATTGTCATTGTTTCGATAAAAGGTTGCATCTCCTCCTCCACAGGGGTGGTGCAGCATAGCCCAGATGCGTTAGACTGTCCATTCCTGTAGACAGTGTAGGTGTGTAGTATCGTTAAAAATGTTGGAGTGTCATATATGGTGTTTTTACGGTTGATTCTTGTGTTGATCGTTGTGTTTTCTTTTTGCCCGAGCAGTTACAGTGCTGAACGACAAACCCCTGTAGTTCTGGCTGTCGCCAAAGCGCGCGATGCGGTTGTTAATATTCGAACCGAGAAAATTATTCAGCGTCGCAGCCGCCCGCTATTTGGTTTTGGTGACTCTATTTTTGATCAGTTCTTCCGGGATATGCTGCCGCCGCGCAGTTACAAAACGCAGTCACTGGGGTCCGGAGTTATCATCGACTCTGACGGGCACATCCTGACGAATGCCCATGTTGTTGACAAGGCGTCCAAAATATTTATTGCCCTGTCGGATAATCAGCCTGAACTTGAAGCTGAGCTGATCGGTAAAGACAACCGGATCGATCTTGCGATTCTTAAAATTATCAAGAAGGGGGAATACCCCTTCCTGCCGCCGGGACATTCCGACGATCTGCTTCTGGGGGAAACAATTATTGCAATCGGGAATCCGCTGGGGCTGGGGCATTCGATCACCACCGGTATTGTCAGTTCATTAAAACGGCGGATTCAGGTTGATCGGGTTCACTCCTCGGTTTTTATTCAGACCGATGCGCTGATTAATCCCGGCAACTCCGGTGGGCCACTGATCAATATCAATGGCGAGTTGATCGGGATTAATACCGCAATTGCCCGGCAGGCGCAGGGAATCGGCTTTTCAATTCCAATCGATACGGCGAAACGGGTGATGGGGGATCTGATTCAATATGGTCGTGTGCGGCGTGGTTTTCTCGGTCTGGATATCGGCCCGGTCAGCCCGGCATTTGTCCGTTCTGCCGGCGAATCCGGAGTCCTTGTTGAAGATGTTGAGGACAATTCTCCCGCAGATACAGCGGGGTTGTTGGCAGCTGATGTTATTTTGAGTGTTGATGGCGTTGTGGTTGCTTCTCCGGAGGAGTTCAGCTCTCTTCTGCAGACGTATACTCCCGGCACCAGTCTTGACCTCGTCGTGCTGCGTGGCATGAAAAAACTGAAAAAAAACGTCAAATTGACCCCATTGCCCGACGGTTATCTCCTCTCCTATACGCGCCGGGTTTTTGGTTTTGAACTGCAGGAGAAAAATGGTGGACTGGTGCTTTCGCAGGTTGTTTCCGGTTCTGCCGCAGAGCAGGCGGGGTTACGCCGGGGGGATTTGATTGTCAAGGTTGATGAACGCCAGGTGAAAACGCTGGATGAATATAAGGAGGCTCTCGAATTTCAACTTGACCGCCATTCACTGACTTTTACTGTCGTCAGGGATAATGTCGCGTATCTGGTTGAGCTTCCGTAGCCTCTTGGTCGACATCTCTTTTTGAAGGGTAAAAAATGAAGAAAATGAATAGGTTTGGTTTGTTATTGGTTTTTTTGATCGTGGTTGTTCTCCTGAGTGGCTGTGATAATTCGTCGCAACCGCAGAACTCAACCTCGGGGACGACGGTAGCCCGGAAGGGTGACGTTGATAATATGGCTCCCGATTTCACTTTAACCAATATTCGGGGGGAAGAGGTGAGCCTGTCACAATATCGCGGCAAGGTCGTCATCCTTAATTTCTGGGCAACCTGGTGTCCACCCTGTCGGGAAGAGATGCCATCAATGGAGGCTCTTCACCAGAAATATAAGGATAAGGGGCTGGTTATGCTGGCAGTCAACGTTGATGAAAATGGTGCGGTGGCAGTCAAAAAGTTTCTGCAGAAAACGCCGTACAGTTTTCCGATTTTAATCGATACCAAAAATGTTGCTCAGAAGTCCTACGGTGTGTTCCGTTTTCCCGAGAGTTTTATAATCGACCGTAACGGCGTTGTCGTTGAGAAAATCATTGGTGGACGGGACTGGATGTCTGATGGTGCTTTTAAATTGATCGAGTTTTTACTGAACGGCTGATCCGCCACTGGAGTTGTTATGGATGTTGGAACTGATGTTACAATCTGGATCGCCTTTACCGCC
>CAZQFI010000048.1:0-1794 GCA_964592545.1 uncultured Geobacteraceae bacterium | reverse complement strand
AGGATGCGTGCTTCACGACCACCGACAGACGGCACCTCAATCGTCTCGTCCTTGCCGACCATCGACGTGAGACAGCAGCCGTAGGACTGTTTGATTTTTTCGGCTTCGGCCATTGGTGTCCGCAACCCGACAGCGATATCGTTGGTCAGATGGTCGCCACCGATCGACAGGACCGAAGTGTGCTTGATCGCCCCTTCGGAGAAGATCGCGATGTCTGATGTCCCACCACCGATATCGACCAGTGCAACACCCAGCTCTTTTTCATCGGAGGACAAAACAGCTTCACTGCTCGCCAGTTGCTCAAGGACGATATCGGCAACATCGGCTCCGGCACGGTTACAGCTTTTGATGATATTCTGGGCACTGGCAACCGCTCCGGTGACAATATGGACCTTTGCTTCCAGTCGCACACCGCTCATTCCCAGCGGCTCACGGATACCATCCTGGTCATCGATGATGAATTCCTGCGGCAGAATGTGCATCACTTCACGATCCATCGGGATTGCGATCGCTTTGGCGGCATCAATCACCCGTTGCAGGTCTTCGCTGGTCACCTCGCGATTCTTGATCGCAATCACGCCCTGTGAGTTCAGCCCCTTGATATGGCCACCGGCAATCCCGGCAAACACCGACTTGATCTCGCAGCCTGCCATCAACTCCGCTTCCCGAATCGCCTTCTGGATCGCCGCTACGGTGCTTTCGATGTTAATCACAACACCTTTACGCAGCCCCTTCGATGGACTGGTGCCGATCCCGACAACCTCCAGCCCTTCTTCGGTCATATTGCCGACAATGCAACAGATCTTCGTGGTTCCGATATCAAGTCCGACAATTAAATTTTCTGCTCTTTTACTCATGACACCCCCTTGGTATCAGCCTTTGGCCGTTTTCTTCAGCCGTTCAATTCTTACGATAACTTTCTCATCCACATTCAGATCGATATAATCGAGTATTTTCAATTTCGGTTTCAGCCGGGCATAAATTTTCTCCAGACGATCGATTTTCTTTTTGTAATCTCCGCGTCCGAGTTTCACCCGGACACCGCCCCGCAACGTAAACAGGGTCAGATCACCGGTCTTGTCACGATGAACCTCTGACACCTGTTTCAAATCAAACTGGGGCCGTTGCCGGATATCGTCAAGCAGTTCAACAATCTGGCGCAAATCGTGTGCATATTCGCTATCGTGCTGTTGCGCTTTCTCGTAGTCAAAACCGGTTACAACCGGATAATCGAGGCTATCCGCGGCACCGAGCACCTTGAAAATCTCACCACGCTGATCGAGATAATAGAGGTATCCCAGATTAATGATGGCAACCGGTTTCCTCTCGGTCACCCGGATCACAACCTGCCGGGGGAAAATTCGCTGAACCTGGGCTGTTTGAATCCACGGGTTCT
The DNA here is from genome assembly GCA_964592545.1 of uncultured Geobacteraceae bacterium. Classification (GTDB taxonomy): domain Bacteria; phylum Desulfobacterota; class Desulfuromonadia; order Desulfuromonadales; family Geopsychrobacteraceae; genus Desulfuromusa. Next base: position 398 of record CAZQFI010000048.1, on the reverse strand, counting down.
CCTCAATCTTCCGACCAATCAGATCAAGATCAAGCTCAAAGGTGTTTACCCCCTTCTCGATATCGGACAACACCGCCACCTGCTCACTCCTGAGATGCCGGTTCCCCTGAACGGTCACCTCATCAACCCGAAAGAGATCAGACGCCATCAGAAACTGGGTGACAAAAAATCCTCCGACGAAAATCAGTGTGACACTGAATAGCGCAATGCTGACCCGCAGAACCCGGGGCAGAAATTTGCGCCACTGAAGCGGCTGCTTTTTCTGCTTGACGCGGTTCTGCCGCACCTTTTTGGTTTTCTGCTGGGTCTTTTTCAGATCGCGCATCGTTCCTATTTATCCAATCCGGCATCGAGGAGAATCATCTCCACAAGTTGAGGAAAGTCGATACCCGCAGCCT
>CAZQFI010000047.1:0-3722 GCA_964592545.1 uncultured Geobacteraceae bacterium | reverse complement strand
TCGGTTCAGGCTCGCCACGTGGTCAACTGTGCCGGTCTTTATGGTGATCTCGTCAACCAGAACGTTCTTGGAGACTGCAATTTTGCCATCAAACCGCGTAAAGGGCAGTTTGTTGTCTTTGATATGGCCGCCAGCAAACTGTTGAGTTCCGTTATCCTGCCGGTTCCGACCGAACGAACCAAAGGAATTGTTATCTTCCCGACAATTTTCGGCAATGTTGCCGTCGGGCCAACTGCAGAAGATCAGGACGGGCGCGATGATGCCTCTGTCGATACAGATAATCTCAAGGCTCTCCGTGCGCAGGCTGTCGAAAAAATTCCCGGCCTTGCCAATATTCCGGTGACAGCAACCTATGCCGGAATCCGACCCGCCACCGAATTCAGAGAATATCAGGTCAGCGAAGATCCCGCGCGGCACTGGATCACCCTGGGCGGCATCCGCTCGACCGGGCTGACCTCAGCATTGGGATTGGCTCAACACGTCAGCGCCGTCTTCAAACAGCAGGATATCCACTTCACCGCCCCCGACAAACCGGTGATTCCCCGGGTTCCCAACCTTGCGGAACACCGGCCCCGCGACTACCAGACACCGGGATATGGTGAGATTGTCTGCCACTGCGAAATGGTGACGGAGCGTGAAATAAAAGCAGCCCTGCAGGAACCGGCGGCTGCCGGAAATATGAACGGCCTGAAACGTCGGACCAGAGCAACGATGGGACGCTGCCAGGGATTCTATTGCTCGGCACGCCTTGCCGAATTGACCAAAGGAATATTTGCCAATCCCCTTGATGCCGGAGAGAACCATGACCGATAGCGCCCAAAACACACCCTACGACGTTATCATCATCGGTGCCGGTCCCTCAGGGATCGCAGCCGCACTTGAACTGAAAATGTGGGGGGTCAACAACGTCGTCATCCTCGAACGCGAAACGCAGGCCGGCGGTGCGACCCGTCACTGTGGCCACCCCCCCTTCGGGATCAGAGAATACAAACGCATCCTCACCGGTCCCGTTTACGCAAAAAAGCTGGCAGAAACAGCGACAAAAAAAGGGATTCATATCGCCTTCAGCCACTCGGTGACCGAGTTGGCACCCGGAGGGCACCTCACTGTCGCCTCACCGTCAGGGACAAAACAGCTGACTGCCAGGCGGGTTCTTATTGCGACAGGAATTCGTGAAACTCCCCGTTCAGCCCGGCTGGTGTCGGGAGATCGGGCTCTCGGAATCTGCAATACCGGGACTCTGCAATCGATGTTTTACCTGAAAAAGCTGATCCCCTTCCGCAACCCCGTTGTTGTCGGCAGTGAAATCGTCAGTTTTTCAGCCCTTTCAACATGCAAAAAAGCGGGCATTCAACCGGTCGCCATGCTTGAAGAGAGCGATCGCCCGACCGTCCGCTCCCCAATTCATTATGCGACCCGCTACTTCAACGTACCGCTGCTGCTGAACACCCGCATCAGTAAAATTATCGGCCACGACCGGGTTGAGGCGGTTCAGATTGTCAATCAGTTTGGCGCGGTAAAGACCTTAACCTGTGACGGGATCCTGTTTACCGGAAAATTTACCCCCGAGTCGACCCTCGCAAGGATGGGGCATCTGGTCCTGAACGCAGCGACCGACAGTCCGGCAGTTGACGCAACCGGACGCTGCTCCGACCCGGCATACTACGCCGCCGGAAATGTTGTCCAGCATGCGGTTGACAGCCCTGAAGCGGCTCCGGTGCCGCTCTACTACAATGCCGACAATCTGCCCCAGCCGGTCAATGTCGCCGGTCAGTGCTGGGCAGATGGACAGCGGGTCGCCCGATCAATTGCCAGCGATCTGAACGGGGCCGCAACCAAGAACGAATCAGCTTAAATTCGGGAATAATCCTCCGAATTTCACGTCGTCCCAATTGCGTGTTATTATTTTACCGACACAATAATCATATTTGAAGGAGAGAGATCCCGTATGGCGTTCGTCAGCATTTTTAAAAATCGCACGGGGATCGAGAAAGAAATTGACAGTTTTCTCGATCTGGCCAGTGAATCGGGGCTCATCTTTGCCCAGGGGGTTGATTCATTCCTCAACAACAACCTTGAGCGCTTCACCGATCATCTCAACCACATTGTCGAAACCGAGAAAGAGGCCGACAACCTGCGCCGTTCGATCGAAGATCTCCTCTACCGCAAAACCCTGATCCCCGAATCGCGTGGAGATGTTCTGGAGTTGATTGAACGGATGGACGCATTACTCGGCCGCTTCAAGGGGATGATGTTTCGCTTTGAAATTGAACGTCCCAATATTGAACCCCGCTTTCACGACGGACTGAGGGAGCTGGTCAATTGTGTGATTCACGCCGTAGAGGCGGCAACCCTGTCGTTACGGGCGTATTTCAAAGACATTTCACAGGCAACCGGCCACATCCACAAGGTTGCTTTCTGGGAAACTGAGGCCGACAAAACCTCCTCCAAACTGCAGAAAGAAATTTTTGCCGCCGAAGACCTTGGGCTCGATGTCAAGATGCAGATCCGGGATCTGGTCAGAAGTACCGATAAAATTGCCGATCAGGCCGAAGATATGGCCGACAGTCTGGCAATCTACGTCATTAAACGCTCCCTCTAGGATTTTTGATGTTTCTGTTTTTCCTCTCCAGCGGCCTATTTTTAGGCTGGTCTCTTGGTGCCAACGATGCCGCCAATGTCTTCGGGACGGCCGTCGGCACCCGGATGCTCAGATTCCGGACAGCCGCAGCGCTATGCTGTGTCTTTGTCATTCTGGGCTCGGTGATCAGCGGGGCGGGAGCCAGCGGAACACTGGGGAAACTGGGAGCGGTCAATGCCGTTGCGGGAGCGTTCGTTGTTGCGTTTGCTGCGGCACTGAGTGTTTATCTGATGATCCGTGCCCGTTATCCCGCATCGACATCGCAGGCGATTGTCGGAGCGATTGTTGGCTGGAACCTGTTTTCGGGAACGCCGACCGATCCGGCAGCACTGATAAAAATTGTTTCGACCTGGGTGATCTGTCCGATCATGTCGGGAGTCATTGCGGTCATTTCATATAAAATTCTCGCCTTTGCGATCAAACGTTCAAAAATCAACATGTTCAAGCTTGACGAAGCGACCCGGATCGGCCTGATTCTGGTGGGGGCGTTTGGTTCTTTTTCTCTGGGTGCCAACAACATTGCCAACGTTGTCGGGGTTTTCCTCCCCGTCTCTCCGTTCAAAGAGATCATCCTCCCCGGGGGTTTTCATGTCAGTCCGGCGCAGCAGCTGTTCTTCCTCGGCAGTCTGGCTATTTCGGTCGGGGTCATCACCTATTCAAAGCGGATTATGGGAACAGTCGGTAAGGGGATTTTTAAACTCTCTCCGGTCATGGCGCTCGTTGCCGTATGGGCGCAATCGGTTGTGCTGTTTCTGTTTGCATCGCAGCGGCTGGAGCAACTGCTTCTCAATGCCGGATTACCGACCCTGCCGCTGGTTCCGGTCTCCAGTTCCCAGGCGATTGTCGGGGCGGTGGTCGGGATGGGGCTGCTGAAAGGCGGGCACAATATTCACTGGAGAACTGTCGGGGGGATTGCTGCCGGCTGGGTCACCACCCCGGCGGTTGCCTGCCTGATCAGTTTTGTCTGTCTGTTCTTTCTCCAGAACGTCTTTCAGCAGACAGTCTTCTTTTTTTGACGGTTACGGCCACCACCGAGACATAATGGTTCTGAGAAAAACCGAAAACCAACGCAAGGTCTTCC
>CAZQFI010000046.1:0-2697 GCA_964592545.1 uncultured Geobacteraceae bacterium | reverse complement strand
GAGATTTTTAAAGCCGACCCATGGTTGGGCCGGGAGTTTTTTGACGCGGGCGACAAAATAGATAACCAGCATCAACATCGATCCCATCATCAACCCGGGAAGCAGACCGGCCATAAATAACCGGGCGGCCGATTCCTCGGTTGCCGCAGCATAAACCAGCATAACGATGGATGGGGGGATCAAAATACCCAATGTTCCGGCATTGGTGATAACCCCGGCAGCAAGCTCTTCCGGGTAGCCGGATTTGACCATACCGACAATAACAATAGAACCGATTGCGGCAACAGTCGCAGGGGATGAGCCGGAAACTGCGGCGAAAATCATGCACGCCATGACCGATGCCATCGCCAGACCGCCACGGATCCAGCCGACACAGTCGATGGCAAAATTGATAATTCGATTGGCAACCCCACCCGTCGAAAGGAACGTTGATGACAGGATGAAAAACGGGATCGCCAGTAGGGTGTAATGCTCAGATTCGGCCGCGAACAGTTTCAGTGCAATGGAGGCTATCGAGTCATTGGAAAACAGCATGATGGTTGTCACGCTGGAGAGTCCCAATGCAAACGCTATCGGCATGCCGGAAATCAGGCATAGCAGCAGGAGGAAAAAGAGTGCAGCAGTTGTCATACCGATTTACCTCCCTCAGTTGTCGACGACGCAACAGCTTCTTCAGCAAGATGCATACTGTCTTTGGCTTCGTCTGTCAGGTTGAAGCCGTCGGTTTTTCCGGTCGCAATAGACCAGAGGAGAATCAGCAGACGAATAGCGATAAGAACCATGCCGATAAACAGGATGCTGTGCGCAATCCATTTGGGGAGAGGGAGATCTTCCATCTCGATGCCAAGCATCTGGATTTTGGAAAGGTAGACCCAGGCCCCTTTCATGAAGATACCGGTGTAGGCAAGGCAGGCGATAACAGCGACACCACTGATCACTCTTCTGACCGTCTCCGGGAAAATTTTTACCAGGGCATCGACCCCGATATGAGATCCAACCTTGATCCCGTAAGAGACACCAAAAAGAACCATCCATGCGGAAAGGTGAAGAGCGACCTCTTCTCCCCACATAAACCCCTTGCCAAAGCCGAAGCGTAAAACGACCTCAACAAAAACCAGTAGGGTCATGGAGGCAAGAAGAATAGCGATAATCGATTCTTCTATGCTGTTGATTATTCTGATAAGCATATACAACCCTCATTCAGATAGAACAAAATGTTCTCAAAAATAATCGCGAGCCCCGCTAACGGAGCCCGCGATTGAAAACAATCAGGGAACGATTATTTGTTCGCTGCAACAGCAGCATCGATATACTCTTTACCGATCTGATCTTCAAATTGTTTCCAGACAGGTTTCATGGCGTCAACCCACTGCTGACGCTCAGCATCGGTCAGCTCGATAATGGTAGAGCGCTTGGAGTCGATGATTTTCTGACGGTCGCCAATGGCTTTTTCAGCAGCAATCTTGTTACCGAAGGCAATGGCTTCATCAAGATCTTTTTTCAGGACGGTACGGACGTCGTCAGGAAGACCCATCCAGAATTCAGCAGAGGTGATGACAAAGTAATCGAGAACACCGTGATTGGATTCGGTGATATAGGGCTGTACTTCGTAGAATTTTTTGGAGTAGATGTTTGACCAGCTGTTTTCCTGACCATCGATAGCTTTGGTCTGGAGCAGAGTAAACACTTCAGAAAATGGCTTTTTCAGAGGCATCGCACCAACTGCCTGGAATTGAGCAGCAAGAACGTCAGAAGACATAATGCGGAATTTCTTACCCTTGGCATCAGCAGGAACACGTAGGGGGCTGTTTGCTGAGAGTTGTTTGAGACCATTGTGGAGGTAACCCAGACCGATCAACCCTTTTTTCTTGGTTGCCATCAGCAGTTTTTGACCGACAGGACCTTGCTGGAATCTTTCGACGGCTGCCATATCCTTGAATAGGAAGGGGAGGTCGAAGATTTGCAGGGACTTGGTGTATTTTTTAAACTTTGATAGGGATGGTGCGGCCATCTGAACATCGCCAAGAATCATGGCTTCGAGGACTTTGTTGTCACCAAATAGCTGGGAGTTCGGGAAAACTTCAACTTTAACTTTACCGGCCAGGTCACGTTCTACGAGCTCGGCAAATTTGTTGGCCATCTGGCCCTTTGGGGTGTTCTCTGCAACAACGTGAGAAAATTTGATCATGATTGGGGCTGCGGTTGCAAGTGTTGCGGAGGCCACGAAGGCGACAGCAACCAGCAAACTTACCAGTACCAGTTTGTTTCTTTTCATCTTACTCTCCTCTTTAAAGATTCAGGTTATAACATCGCCACCATGGCAATATTGGAAGAAGTTGGACCGACCATTTTTTATCTGTGTCCCGTCAGGTCAGTTCCGCTATTCAAAGTTTCCGACATGTTAACTATGGCAAGGATTGTGCCATTTTTAAATGACCGTTTGTTTTTTGCTTCGGGGCGTCAAAACAGTGGTTTATGGATGATCCTTTAATATAAGCTCATTTTAAACTGCCGGGTTGATGGCCAAAGTTGATCTTCAGTGGCGAAAAGTCGCCATTGTTTTTTTCGTGAAGTACCAAATATAAACGGGTTTGTTTTACGCGGGACACTTCTGTGATTTGTGTGACTCCCTAAACGGGCTTGACTGAAAGCCGTAATCGGGTAGGCTGGCAGGGGGAAAGTTGGCAGCCAAAAAAG
>CAZQFI010000045.1:0-9663 GCA_964592545.1 uncultured Geobacteraceae bacterium | reverse complement strand
TATCTTTATCAATCTTATTAATCGCAACAATAATCGGAACTTCCGCGGCCCGCGCATGATTAATCGACTCAATCGTTGTCGGCATCATGCCATCATCAGCTGCAACTACCAGAATAACGATATCGGTCACACCGGCGCCACGGGCACGCATGGCAGTAAACGCTTCGTGGCCGGGAGTATCAAGGAAGGTGATTTTCTGCCCATCAAGTTCAACATCATAGGCACCAATATGCTGGGTAATACCGCCCGCTTCACCGGCGGTTACATTTGCCTCACGAATTGCATCAAGCAGACTGGTTTTACCGTGGTCAACGTGACCCATAATTGTGACAATCGGTGGACGAATCTCAAGATCTTCCGCCTTATCCGCGGTCTCATTCTGCGGCTCAACTTCGAGAATTGTCTCCTCATCAAAGGCAACGTTCTCAACTTCATGGTTGAACTCGGACGCAAGAATTGCCGCCGATTCGTAATCGAGAGGATGGTTGATAGTCACCATCGAACCCTGACGCATCAATTCAGCAATCAGAACATTGGCTTTGACACCCATCCGTTTGGCAAGATCACCAACGGTAATCGAATCGCTGATCCGAATAATCCGCTTGATCGCCTTACTGACTGTCACCTCCGTCTGTTTGGCCTGTTTCGATTGTTTACCACCACGTCGTTTCTTGTTCCCTGAACGACCCGGCTCAAAAACTTCAACCCTCCGGCCACGCCGCGAAACCCGACCATCCTGATTTCCAAATGATTCGTCTTTGCGACCCTTCTTGCGTTTCTTGTTACGCCCCTCTTTTTCGGGCAGCGGCTGATCCATCGGAGCCAGTGGCGCCGGATCGACACGTTTATTGCCGCGATGAGGTGCTGCGGGACGGTCAGGACGTCCACCCGTGGGCTTACGATCCTGACGTGCCGGGCGTTCACCACCCCGAGGCTTACGCTGGGTCGTCGCCGGACGGGTCTGCGGAAGTTCAACCCGACCCAGAATCTTGGCCCGATCTCCCGTTGCTTTTTCAGCCACCGGTTTTTTGGCTTTAACCGGTTGCTCTTTTTCCGATTTTTCGACAACCGGCTCCGCTGATACAGACTCTTCCTTCTCTTCAGCAGGTGCTTCGGTCTCCTCAGATGCGGCAACTTTCTCGGTACTCACGTCCTCAGCAGGAGCAGCCTCTTCGACAGCCGCTTCCGGAACTGGCTCAGCAGCAGTTTTAGCGGGTTCGACCTTTTCTTCAGCAACTTCAGCAGCTGACTCGGTTTCGGACGTCTCAGCCACCGCATGCTCTGGCTCTCCAGATTCAGCAGGCACAGGCTCTTCGGCAGGTTCAACAACCGGCTCTTCCACAGGAGTCCGGACGACTTTGCGCCGTCGTCTGATGATTCCCGGTTTAATTCTGGCTTCTTCAATCTTCTCTTCAGGAGGATTGATGAAATCTTCAAACTTACGCAGATCTTCCTCCGCCAGAGAACTTGAATGGGACGCCGCCTCAACCCCTGCATCCGCAAGTTTTGCCAGCAGTTCTTTACTTTCGAGACCCATTTTCTTTGCGAGTTCGTGTACTCTTACCTTGCCCATCAATTCTCCCTTACCAGCTGCCTGTGCCTGTGCAATTCATTCAGCAGTGAATCTGCCAGTTGTCCAGCCTGAACCGCGATAACACTGCGCTCTTCTTTACCAAGCATTTGTCCGAGTTGCTGTTTGTCATACAACTGAACACAATAAATATCTGATTTTTCCGCCAATCCCTCAATTTTGCGACCGATTGCGGCAGAAATATCTACCGCCAGAACCACCAGGGCAATTGAGGTTGTTTTCCGCAACGCATCTATAATGGCATTGGTCCCCGAGATAAGCTGCCCCGATTTACGCGCCATCCCAAGCAGACTGGTGATCTTCTGCTCAACGGCCGCAACCAGTTGTTTCAGCAGTTCCTCGGCGTCAACTGAAAGATTCTGCGTTTTGAAACAACGCTGAAACCCTCTCCGTTTTACCGCATCCTGTAAACAGGTGGCAGAAAAACAGGTGTAACCACCTCGTCCGGGAAGATGTTGCCGATAATCGACCAGGACTGTTTTATCGGGAGCCAATACATACCGCACCAGCTCTTTTTTATTCTTTGTCTGACGACAGGCAACACAGGTTCGCTGCGGCCCTTTTTCGGCAACATTCATAGTGATTTAAAAATCAATCCTCCGATTTTTCTTCGTCACTCTCTTCAGCCACGATATCCACCGGTTCTTCAACCTCTGTAGAGACCTCTTCAGCCGAATCATCAACTTCGGCCTCAAGCTGTTCATCTTCAACCTCAGGAGCTTTTTCTTCCTGCTCTTCTTCCTGAGCACGGGTTTCGCTCTTGATATCGATCTTCCAGCCAATCAGTTTTGCGGCAAGGCGGACATTCTGCCCCTTCTTGCCGATTGCCAGTGAAAGCTGGTCATCGGGTACGATGATTTCCATCGCCTGACCTTCATCATCGATATAAACCCTGGAAACTTCAGCAGGCGCCAAGGCAGCACAGGCGAAACGGGCGGGATCGGGCGTCCACGGGATAATATCAATCCGTTCGCCGCGCAGTTCGGTCACAACATTCTGAACCCGTGAGCCACGCATACCGACACAGGCACCGACAGGATCGACATCGATATCGTGAGACACAACCGCAATTTTTGCCCGGCTGCCCGGTTCACGGACCGCACCTTTGATTTCAACAATACCCTCAGCAACTTCGGGAACCTCGGAATTGAACAACGAAATCAGCAATCCCGGATGGGTCCGGGAGAGGATAATCTGCGGCCCTTTGGCCGACATTTTCACTTCTGAAATATAGGCACGAACCCGATCAGACTGACGGTAGTTCTCACGTGGGGCCTGCTCACGGTTTGGCAGCAAAGCCTCCGCCCGGCCAAGGTCGACAATCAGATCACCACGCTCGTAGCGCCGGACAATCCCATTGACAATTTCACCGACACGATCCTTGAATTCGTTGTAGACCCCTTCACGCTCAGCTTCACGCACCTTCTGAATAATAACCTGCTTGGCTGTCTGCGCCGCAATCCGGCTGAAACTGCCCGCTTCCAGCATCATTCCCAGCGAATCGTTGATTTCGACATCGGGATCAACCTCTTTGGCCTCCTCGATATCAATCTCTTTATAGGAATCGACAACTTCATCAACAACAGTCACAAACTCAAAAACCTCAACCTCACCGATCTCCTCGTTGAAGTGCGCTTCAAGGTCACGGGTGTTTCTGAATTTTTTGTTTGCTGCAGACAGGACGGCAGATTCGAGGGCATCGATCAATACGTCGCGATCGATCCCTTTGTCCTTAACCACCTGATCGATGATGTGATTGAGATTACCCACCATCTTACATACCCCTTATTCTAAAGTGTTTTGGCCGACATTATAAAAATCGGCAAGTGACTATCTTTGAACCGGAACGGCTCAAAACTCATATTTCAAATTTGCTTTTTCAATCTGCCGTAACGCAATCGGCACAGCCGCTGCGTCCTTCTTCAAAACCAGCAGAACATCCTCACCATCAACGCCCGCCAAAGTTCCAACGAAGGTTTTGCGTTTACGACCACTCTCATCCGGATCGATCGAATCGAGTGTTTTAATCTTCGCCAGTTCACCCGAAAATCGTTCGAAATCAGCCAACTTTTTCAGTGGGCGTTCAATCCCCGGTGACGAGACTTCAAGATTGAAAGCAGTCCCAATGATATCTTCGACATCGAGGAGCGAACTGATCTCACGGCTGGCCTCAGCACAATCGTCAAGATTGATGCCACCCTCCTTATCAAGAAAAAAACGGAGAACCCAGCCTCGCTGCTCACGCTGATACTCAATATCAACCAGCTCACATTTCAGGTCATCCAGAATCGGTTGAACCAACTCTTCAATTTTTTCTACCAACTGCGCCACGAACAATCCTCAGATAATAAAAAAAGCGAGCCGGAGCTCACTTTCAAAAGAAACATCACTAAAACCGTCTCTACTTAGCATTTCGGTGCAGCAAATGCAAGCAGAATATTTAATTTACACCGATCCAAGTTGCTTGCGTAACAACAATTCAACAAAATTCTCTTTCTCCAGATAACTGCCGACCGTCGCAATAAAATTATCGATCAACGCCTGAGTAACCGTGCCGACCTCGGCCGTCTTCACCCCCATCTGTTCAAGAGATCGTTGATAAGTTGCTTCGCCATTACAGCCCGTAGCGATTTCCTGAAGTTCTTCCGGCAACAGTGTCGTATCGACTGGAAATTTTGCAACAACATCAATTTTCACCCGGTGAAAATCACCGTAATAACGGTTACTCCGGTCAACAAAATCGACAACGATTCCATTTTTTAATTTTTTTGAGAAGATCACGTCAGTCATTATTTTCTTTTCTCATCCGCCGAGTCTGTTTCTTTCCGGTATAAAGATCGATCTGGTTAAATAATCCGCGCAATATTCTGACCTCCCGGTCATTCAAACCTGACCGGCTAAAAATCCGCCGAAAGCTGCGCAGAATATGATCGGGATTTTGTGGATCAAGGTAACCGATATTTAACAGCGACTGGCGCATATGCTGAAACATCGATTCGAGATTTTTATTGCTCGCCAGTTGTTTCCGACCATGGGTTCGACCGGCGGCCCGCCCCTGTGCCCGACTCACCTCATAGACACACAGCGCTACCGACTGCGCCAGGTTCATCGACGGCAGATTTTCATCGGTCGGAATTGTAATAAAGTGCTGACAAAGGTCAAGCTCAGAGGTAAACAACCCCCGATCTTCACGGCCAAAAACCAGCGCAGTTGCGTCGGAGACAGCAACCGGAATCAGCATCTCGGCTGCCTCATCGGGGTGGAGCAACCCTTCCCGGTAACGCCCGAAACGGCGTGTCGTCCCGAAGCTTAACACACAATCGGCGAGAGCCGACTCCAGATCATCAAAAACCCGGGCACTTTCCAGGACGGAGGCAGCTTTAACCGCCATCAACCGCGCATCATACGACAGGTGATCAACCTGCGGCTTGACCAGCCGCAGGTCGGTCAAACCAAAATTGAGCATCGCTCGGCACACCGAACCGATATTCAACGCCCCCTGCGGCTCAACCAGAACAATCGCAAGGTTGAGTCCATTTCCGGTGGTCGGTTCCAGTTCGTCACTCACCGGCAGCAATCATCATCGACAGCAGCTGGTGCCCCGGAACAACCTCACCGTATTTTTTAGCCTGAGCTTCCGAGTATGACTGCGCCGAAGAGGCAAGGTCACAGCGTGAATCGTACAGGAGATAGGGAACCGGATCGGAGGTATGGGTCCGCTTGGCAATCGGTGTCGGATGATCGGGAGTCACCAGAATCTGACAATCACCAATGTCGTCGAGATGATCAAGAATCGTTCCGACAACATCCCGGTCAAAACTTTCGATCGCTGCAATTTTTTCCTTGAGGAGTCCGCCATGTCCGGCTTCATCGGGAGCTTCGACATGAACATAAACAAAATCGGAGGTTTTCAGAGCTTCAATGGCGTACTCAGCCTTGCCACGATAATTGGTATCGAGATAGCCCGTCGCACCCGGAACTTCGATAATATCGAGTCCCGCATTAACCCCAATCCCCCGGATCAGATCGACGGCAGAAATAACCGCACCGCTCAATCCGTAACGCTGCTGATACGTCTCCATCGCCGGTCTGCGCCCATGCCCCCAGAACCATACCGAATTTGCCGGGAGCTTCTGGTCAGCAACCCGCCGGTTATTGACCGGATGGTTATTGAGAAGCATTTGCGCCGAATTGGTCAAATCGAGCAGCACATCCGCACCTTCGCCCTGCGGCAGATGCCCCTCAATGCTAAGGGTTGAAATATCGTGCGGCGGAGTAAACATCAGTTGGTCCTTGCCATTTTTCCAGACCATCAGATGGCGATACGAAACACCGGGGTAAAAGTTGAATTCATCTCCCCCCAACTCTTCCTGTAACGTTTCGATCAGCTGCGTTGCCTCTTCGGTCGAGATATGACCGGCGGCAAAATCGCCCATATAAAGCTTGCCATAGTGGGCCTCAAGCCAGATAAAATTGAGACGAAAGGCAACATCTTCGGGCGCTAGGTCGACCCCCATGCTGGCAGCTTCCAGTGGTGAACGTCCGGTGTAACACTCGGTTGGATCGTAGCCAAACACCGACAGGTTGGCAACGTCACTGCCGGGCGAATAGCCGGCGGGAACAGTCGCCGCCAGACCGATCTTGCCGTTCCGGGCCAGGCGATCCATATTGGGAGTTTTCGCTGCCTCGAGGGGAGTCTTGTCACCAAGTTCGGCAATCGGCTCATCAGACATCCCGTCACCAAGTAAGATAAGATATTTCATAAATCCTCTTTTTCGTTCAATCGAGTCACCCGCGCGGGTGGTATTTTTGATGAAGCTGCTGTAACCGTTCCTGAAGAACATGGGTATAAATCTGGGTTGTCGAGATGTCGGCATGTCCCAGCATTGTCTGCACCGACCGGAGGTCGGCACCATGTTCGAGCAGGTGTGTTGCAAAGGAATGCCGCAGCATATGCGGATAGACCTTTTGCTGAATCCCCGCCTGTAGCGCATGTTGCCGCAGTATTTTCCAGAAACCCTGACGGCTGAGTCTCTTCCCCCGGGAATTCAGGAAAACCTCCTCACAGGTTGACTCTTTCAAAAGTCGCGGTCGTCCATTTTGCAGGTATTCACGGAGAATTTCAATAGCGACCTCGCCCAGCGGGATCAATCGCTGCTTGGAGCCTTTCCCAAAAGCATTCAGACAGCCAATGTCAAGCTTCAGATCCCCTGAACGCAACCCAACCAGTTCCGAGACCCGCATCCCGGTCGCATAGAGAACCTCGAGCATTGCCCGATCTCTCAGCGCCCGTGGGCTGTCACCTCGAGGAACAGCCAGCAACTTTTCGACTTCAGCTTCAGAGAGAAGGTGAGGCAGTGGTGATAACGTCCGGGGAGACTCGATCAATGCCGTTGGATCGTGGTCAACATAATTTTCCCGCACCATAAACCGGTGAAAACTTCGTAGCGCACTCAGCACTCTGGCGCGACTGCGCGGTGCCAGCCCATTTTCCTTCAGCGTCACCAGATAGGCGAGGACATCCGCCTGTTTAATTTCAGCAGGCGTGACAATAGTCCTCTTCTCACGCAGGAAATCGGCATACCCCCCAAGATCGCGACCATAGGCGTTGAGGGTATTGACCGACAACCCTTTTTCAACCGTCAGATAATTGAAGAAATTGTCGAGATAGCGATCCATGGTATTCATACCTGCGGGGATCATGACAGCTGTTCAAGCATCGTTGTCTTTATATCGTCGAGTTTTGCCGGATCGGTAATTTTCTGATTAAAGATATCACTGACGTAAAAAACGTCGGCAACCTGATCAACCTTTGTTGAAATCTTCGAAACAGCGATATAGAGACCAAGCTCATTCAGGGTCCGGGTGATCTCATAGAGCAGACCCACTTTGTCGGTCGCAAAGATATCGATAACGGTATAGCGATCCGAAACCTCGTTGTCGATCTCAACCTTGTTCGATCGCTGCGGGCGTCCGGTCTCCACCTTGAGATAGTCGGGTTCATGACATTTACTGAACAGACTCTCGACAAAAACCCGACCCTCAATCACCTCACACAGATCCTTTTTGACCCGCTCCCACTTCTGCGGATTGTCGACTATTCCACCAATGGGGCTGTTGACCTGCAAAATATCGAGAACTGCCCCGGTTTTCCGGGTATGAATCTGAGCACCAAGAATGTTGATAGAATGGGCTGCCAGGACGCCGGCAATCTGTGAAAACAATCCGGGGCTGTCGATGGTTGCAAGGGTCAGTTCGGTATATTCGGCTTCGATATTATGCTCAACCTCCATCGCCAGTGTCTGTTTGTCACGACTTAGCGCCAGACGTAAATGGGGGACAATTTCGCGAGAGCGATAGGACATCAGGTAACGGGTATGGAGACTGTTGATCGCTCGGTTTATACGGCTTTCCGGGAATTCTCCCTGCAGGGCTTTTCGGATATTCCGCTTCCGATTGCGGACTTTTTCCGAGCGTTTTTCAAGATAAAACTCATTCTTTTCCAGAGCATCATAGGTCTTTTCATACAGCTCACGCAGCAGTCTCCCCTTCCACTCACTCCAGACATCGGGACCGACAGCCTTGATGTCAGCGAACGTCAACAGGTAAAGCATCCTCAGGTTCTCGCTCATCCCCATCAGTTCTGCAAACTGGGCAATCATCTTGAGATCCTGCAAATCGCGCCGCTGAGAAATATGGGCCATCTTCAGATGATTCAAGACCAGAAATTCGAGGCGTTCACTGTCTTCACGGTTCAAGCGCATCCGCCGGGCAATTGTCGGGATCATCTCCGCGCCGCAAATGCTGTGATCCTTTCCGCCCCCCTTGCCGATATCGTGAAACAGGATGGCCAGCAGCAACATCTCACGCTTTTCAATCGTGTGAGCAACCTCAGAGAGGCGGGGCTGGGTCTGTGCGTACTCTCCGGCCCAGAGTTTCTCCATCTCCTCAATGGCAAACAGCGTATGAATATCGACCGTATAAATATGGTAGAGATCGAACTGTACCCGACAGTAGATTTTCTCGAATTCGGGAATAAATGCACTTAAAAACTGCAGGTGGTGCATTTTCCGTAAAATCGCAGCGACCCCTTTCGGATGTTGTAAAATCCGCATGAACGACTCGTTGATACGCCGTGATCGACGGATTTTATCGTTGATCAGGTGAACATTGTCACGAATCAGCTGTTTGAGTTCAATACAGATCTGCACCTGATGTTTTTGCGCCAGTTCAAAAGCAACCATCATCAACACCGGGTCTTCAAGCAGTTGTTCGTCGACCTGCGCGCGCAGTTCTCCCCGGATGATATAAAAACCGTCTTCAAGGTTACGCCGACCCATAAAACCAAAAACTTTATTCCGGGATTTCACCCGCTGCTGAGTTGCAGAGAGAATTATCCGGGTGGCTAAATGCTCAACCCTGATAGCGTGGGAATAATATTCCCGCATAAAACGTTCCACCGCCGAGGTTCGCCGACTGTTTTTATAATTGAAAGCAGCGGCGATCTGCTGTTGAATTTCAAACGTCAGCTGCTCACTTTTACGCTGGCTGTGAAAGTGGAGATAGTTGCGGATTTTCCACAGATAATCGAGGGCATCTTCATATTCCTGCCGATCCTGTTCATTGATGACCCCTTTTTTCAACAGATCTTTCAGGTTTTTTGCTTTGAACTTGACCCGGGCGATCCACAGCGCCTCGTGGAGTTCCCGAAGCCCCCCTTCCCCCTCTTTCAGATTCGGTTCAAGGAGATAAACCGAAGACCCGTATTTCTTCTTCCGCTCTTCACGCTCTTCGAGTTTCAATTTGATGTATGCCTGGGTATTCTGACTGAGCATCGTCTGACCGACGGTGCGGCTGAACGTTTCAAACAGATCGGAGTTGCCAGCGATAAATCTTGCGTCAAGAAGGGCCGAGCGGACGGTATTATCGTGTGCCTCTTCAAGACATTCATCCGCAGAACGGACACTGTATCCGACATCGAGGCGCAAATCCCAGAGGAGATAAAGCATCCGGTCAGAAATGACCTGCGCTGCCCCTTTGCCACGTGCTTCATAGAAAAACATCAGATCGAG
>CAZQFI010000044.1:0-1523 GCA_964592545.1 uncultured Geobacteraceae bacterium | reverse complement strand
AATGATTACGATTCAGTAATTGGCCTTTTTTCAGGAGATGGTAGTGTTGAGGGAATAGGGAGCAAGTTTGCTACTTATCTGGATACGTTGACGGACTCTGTTGATGGTTTGTATGCAGGTCGTAAGGAGACAACTGACAGCAATAACCGGCGGATTGATCAGCGTATTCTTAATATGGAAGCTCGGCTGGAACAAAAAGAAAAGACCTTGCGGGCACAATTTTCTGCAATGGAAGATTTGGTGAGTGGTCTAAATGCCCAGGGAGGATATTTGTTACAGCAGCTTGCATCAATGCCGACAATCGGTGGCTCATCAAAGTAACAACTGGGGACTTGCCCATTTAAACTGAAGAATTCAGGAGCATAAAATATGAACGCATATTCAAACCACTACCAGAATAACCAGGTGATGACCGCCTCCCCCGAGCAGATTTTGATTATGCTTTATGACGGGGCAATCCGTTTTGTCAGGCAGGCTAAATTTGCAATTGAAGATGACCGCGCTGGTGATAAGGCGATTGCCATCAGTAAAGCCATTGCAATTATTACTGAGTTTTCCAATACTCTCGATTATGAGGTCGGTGGGGACATTGCTCTTGATCTTGGTCGCCTTTATGATTTTATGATCCGGGAGCTGACAGCTGTTAACGCTCGGGGAGATATTGACCGATTGACTCCAGTTGAAAATATTCTGCTTGACCTGCGAGAGGGTTTTTCCGGTGCGATAGAAATCAATCGAGGTGGAGCAAAAAAGCCTGAATCTGCAACGAGTCAACTTGCCGCATCATTTTAAGGCGTTGGGAGGATAGTTTCATGGAGGCATGCCTACAAAAATCGATAGAACAATACCGGCAGATTCTTGACCATGCTGATCAGCTTGATCAGCTGTTACTGAAATCTGATCCCGATGAACTGCGGCGCTATACGGTTCGGCTTCAGGAATTGCAGGACGAAGCGGGGCTGAATGATCGGATTTTTCTGGAAGTTTTTCCTCTCAACTCTACTTACTGGCAGAACCATCCCTTGTTCCTTGAACGGACACGCTTGCTCGAGAAAATCGTTGCGTTGAACCATTTGCTATTGCCAAGAATCCGTGGCATGATGGCTGTTACTGCTCATGAGTTATCTCAGATAAAGGGCGGTCGTGTGGCGGTTGCCGGCTATCATCAGGCTCCTGCCCAGCCAAAGCAATTTGTCCGGGGTGTCGGGTAATTATTCTGCCGTTGTCTGTACTTTTCTTTTTTTATCCCCTCCTCCCGGGTAATAGCGTGTCCTGTTTCATACCTTCACTGTTGTCGAGGGATCTCTTATGTCGATATTAAACCACCTGAAAGATTATCGGGTCGTCAAGGCGTCTCTGCCACTGAAGAATGGTAAGCAACTGGCGCTTGCTGGTGTCGCGAAAGTTACAGCGGAGCCCCAATTTGAAGTGACATTTCTCCCCGATCAGCTCGATCCTGAACTGTTAAATTTTGAAGACTTCTGCCTGGTGACGTTTGATGTCGCCGGGGAAAACAAATCGAT
>CAZQFI010000043.1:0-6545 GCA_964592545.1 uncultured Geobacteraceae bacterium | reverse complement strand
TCTCTATCGTGACGGGTCAACCGGTCGGGATTACAGCGACGAAGTGTTGCAAATGTACGATCCCCCGAGCGGTTAACGGTTGCGTTCCTTGTCGAGTTGCTTCTGCATGGTGAACAGACGACGCATCTCGTCTTTTAATTCCCGATTCTCTATTCCTGCCAGTTCCGCTTCGATGCGATCTTTCTCTTCCGCCGTAAGTTCAATCTTTCTCCAGGCTGGCGGCTCGCTCGATTTGCCGGTTCTGGTCGGGCGATACTCCTGGTTATTGCGTGTCTGCCGCAGGTAAATATCGGTAATTCCGGCATTGGGGATCTGTGCTGCAATTTTTTCCAGAATCTGTGGCTTCATCAACTGCAGTTGCTGCATCCAGACCGGATGGTCGACCTGCACCTCAAGAACCCCTTTACGCAGTCTGAGGGGGCGGGCGCGGGAGGCAATCTGTTTACCCACCAGTTTGTCCCAGACCAGCCACGCCTGATGGCGGGTGATCTGCTCACCGAAGCCGGGTTGAGCAAGGATCTGTTTCAATAACGATCCCACCCGCTCGGCATATTTCATCGGAGGTCGTTGACTCATGCCTTGTTGAGTGCCCTGCGGCGAATTCTTGAGCCGATAATTTGTCCGGCAACAGCACAGCCGAGGGTGAAGGGGATCCAACACCAGCTGAAACCAAGTGAGAGGCGCAGAATAATGATAAATGGAATAGAGGCGTGAACCAGAACAAACCAGAGAACCGAAAATTTACGGGTTGTTTCGCGAAAATAACCAAGCGGGAGATTGCTGCCAAATGCGAAGAGCAGCAGGACAATAAGGGGGAGAATCTGTTGTGATTGCAAGGGAACATTCCTTTGTTTGGTTCTGTGAAGTTGAAATGCGATTCTACTCTCTGAAGGTGATGACTGTCAATTTCCATTGGCCGTGAATAGCACTTGCATGCCGCATCTAAACGTGGCATTATGCGCGGCTGTGCTCTACGGTCAGGACTGGGATTGTGGTTTTTGAGGGCGATTGTGTCGCGATATTTCATTCGATTCACCGGGTGATGAAGGCCGAAAAAATTCTGCAGAATCGGGGACTTGATTTTTTGTTGATCCCGGTTCCGCGGCAGTTAAGTGCCGACTGCGGGATGGCAATCCGTTTTTCCCGGACAATTCAGACGGCGGTTGAGAATGCCCTCAGCGATGGGGAACTGGCCATGAGTGAGCTCTGGCTGATGGAGGGCGGAACGTACCGCCGCTTGCGCTGAAACACCTTGTTTTGTCGGCGTTTTTAGCTTGACAATGGTATGGCGCTGTTTTTATATTCATTCTTTTGTGGATTTTGCTGCTGAAACTGTATGTTTGATAGCCTTTCAGATAAACTTGACTCTGTTTTCAAGAAGCTTCGTGGTCACGGCCGGCTGACGGAACAGCATATCAAGGAGACGATGCGGGAAATCCGTTTGGTCTTGCTTGAAGCTGACGTCAATTTTCGGGTGGTCAAGACTTTTGTTGCACGGGTCACTGAACGGGCGGTCGGGCAGGATGTTCTCAAAAGTTTGACCCCGGCACAACAGGTCATCAAGGTGGTTCGTGAAGAACTTGCCGACCTGATGGGCGATGGGGAGGATAACTCACTTAACCTCGCGGTCAAGCCGCCGGTTCCGCTGATGCTGTGTGGTCTGCAGGGTGCCGGTAAAACGACAACCTGTGGCAAACTGGCACTGAAGCTGCGGCGTGAAAAGCGAAATCCGTTGCTGGTTCCGGCTGACGTTTATCGTCCCGCGGCAATTGCTCAGCTTAAAACCCTCGGCAGGCAACTGGATGTTGAGGTTTTTGATTCCCAACCGGGACAAGATCCCGTTGATATCTGCACGAGAGCATTAACTTACGCAGAGCTTAACGGTTTTGATACGATCATTCTCGATACTGCCGGTCGGCTGCACATCGACTCCGAGTTGATGGGGGAGCTGCGGCGGATCGTTGAAAAAGTTTCACCACAGGAAATCCTGTTCGTTGCTGATGCGATGACGGGGCAGGATGCTGTGACCGTCGCTGCCAGCTTTGATGAGCAGCTGCCCCTGACCGGGGTGGTTCTTACCAAGCTGGATGGTGATGCTCGCGGCGGTGCCGCGCTGTCGATTCGTGCCGTGACCGGCAAGCCGATCAAGCTGGTCGGAATGGGTGAAAAACTCGATGCCCTGGAGCAGTTCCATCCCGATCGGATGGCACAGCGCATCCTTGGTATGGGGGACGTCCTCAGCCTGATTGAGAAAGCTCAGCAGGCGGTCGATGCTGACGATGCTGCAGCGATGGAACAGAAGCTGCGCAAAGATGGCTTTACCCTCGAAACCTTTCTTGAGCAGATGCAGATGGTCAAGAAGATGGGTTCCATCGATTCGTTATTGAAGATGATTCCCGGTGCCGGCAAAGCGCTGAAAAAAGCACAGGGGATGCAGCTGCCCGAAAATGAGATGAAACGGATTGAAGCAATTATCCGTTCGATGACACCGCAGGAGCGGACGAACCACAAAATCCTCAATGGCTCACGGCGCTTACGGATTGCCAAGGGGAGTGGAACCCGGGTTCAGGATGTCAATCAGTTGTTAAAGCGTTTCGTTGAAGCGCAGAAGATGATGAAAAAAATGCAAAAGATGGGGCCGAAGGGTCTCAAGGGGATGCTCGGTCAGGGTGGCCAGCTTCCTTTCTAGGGATGAATTCATATCCTGTTCAACATACAGACACCATAAAAGAAGGACCAGGAGGAAAGACAGCATGGCAGTAAAAATCAGACTCGCCCGCGGTGGCGCAAAGAAGAAGCCGGTCTATAAGGTCGTCGTGGCCGACGAGCGTTTCCCACGGGATGGTCGGTTTATTGAGGATCTGGGGCAGTATAATCCCCGCCAGGAAGATTTTCTGTTAAACTTTAAAGAAGATCGTGCCCTTGAGTGGCTTAACAAGGGTGCTCAGCCAACTGACACAGTTCGCCGGCTTCTGCGCCATGCTGGTGTCTGGGCCAAATTCAAGTCTAAGGCAGCTGCCGAAGCCTGAGTTTGAATCTGGTCCAAATCCGGTGCGACGACCCCAACTATCCGGAGGATGACCTATGAAAGCTTTGATTGAGTACATTGCAAAGTCTCTGGTTGAAAAACCGGAGGAGATTGTTATTTCAGAAGAAATAGCGGAGGACGGCAGTGTGCTGGTCAAGCTTGCCGCGGCACAGGAAGACATGGGGCGGATTATCGGCAAGCAGGGACGCAACGCCAAGGCGATGCGGACGCTGCTGAATGCCAAAGCAACTCGGGAGAATCGTCACGCTTCATTGCAAATTATGGAGTAGTTGCCGGTTTTTCCGATTGCCGATTAGATGGACAGATGGCTGAATCACTGCTCGAAATTGGAACAATTGTCGGAACCCATGGATTGAAGGGGGATCTCAAGATCCGCTTGAAATCGGGAGATCCCGATCTTTTGCTGACGATGAAGCAGGTTCATCTTCGCCTGCCGACGGGTGAAATGCTGGAGGTTGATATCAGCCGCCAGATTTTGCACAAGGGGCAGGTTTTGTTGCGTCTGCACAATTACGGTTCGATCAATCTGGTCGAATCGATGGTAGGGGGACATATCCTGATTGAAAAGGACCTGCTTCCCGAGTTGGGGGATGACCAGTACTACTGGGGTGACCTCAAGGGGCTGGAGGTTGTCGATCGGGAACGCGGCGACATCGGTCGGTTACACGACCTGTTTACCAGCGCCGCTCACGACACATATGTTGTCAAGGGACGTTTCGGAGAAGTTCTGATTCCGGCGGTCCGGCAATTTATTTTGGATGTTGATCTTGACGGTCGGGTGATGCAGGTTGCCCTCCCCGAAGGGTTAATTCCGGAACCACAATGATCTTTGACGTATTGACTCTGTTTCCCGGCATGTTCGATTCGCCGCTCAAGGAGAGTATCCTTGGTCGCGCCATCGCACAGCAGCTGTTGCAGGTTCGAACCCACAATCTGCGCGACTGGGCCGAAGGGAAACATCTCACAACCGACGATGCCCCTTATGGTGGCGGTGATGGCATGGTGATGAAGCCTGAGCCGATTGCCCGGGCTGTGGCTGCGTTGAAAGAGAAGACCCCCAACGCGAAAGTGTTGCTGATGACCCCTCAGGGAGTCCCGTTCAAACAGCATCACGCCCGCGAGCTGGCCGACGAGCCGGGGTTGATTTTTCTGTGTGGCCGATACGAAGGTTTTGATGAGCGGGTACGCCAGACTTTGGTCGATGCCGAATTTTCCATCGGAGATTTTGTCCTCACCGGCGGTGAATTACCGGCGCTGGTGATGATCGATGCGATATCGCGTCACCTCCCCGGGGTTCTGGGCTCGAGTGACAGTGCCGAAATCGATTCGTTTTCGGACGGTTTGCTTGAATATCCGCAATATACCCGTCCCGCGGTGTTTAACGGGATGGCGGTTCCGGAGATCCTGCTGTCGGGGGATCACGGCAAGGTTGCGGCATGGCGCCGGGAACAGCAGTTGTTACGGACTTTACAGCGTCGCCCGGAACTGCTAGAAAGTGCACAGCTTAGCGACAGCGATCGAAAGATTCTGGACCGCTTGTATGACGATAACGACAATTAAACGCAGACTTTTTGCATAACAGATAAAAATTTTGAAAAACGGCTGGATAAACCGAGGAGGAATAAAGATGAACATCATTGATAAATTGGAAATGGAACAGATCAAGAAGGATATCCCACGCTTTAAAGCGGGTGATACCATCAAGGTTCACGTCAAGATTACTGAGGGCGAGAAACAGCGGATTCAGATTTTCCAGGGCGTTTGCATCAAGCGGGTCAACCGCGGACTGGGGTCTTCATACACTGTGCGCAAAATGTCGGGCGCGATCGGTGTTGAGCGGATCTTCCCGCTCCATTCACCCAGCATCGAAAAAATTGAAGTTGTCCGGGTAGGCCAGGTTCGCCGCGCCAAGCTCTACTATCTGCGCAACCTGCGTGGTAAAGCTGCACGGATTGCCGAAAAACGGATGGTCTGAGCAGATAATATTGGTTAAGATAAGCCCCCAGCGGTTGCCGTTGGGGGCTTTTTTTGTTTTGGCGGGGAACTATGGAGACGCTCGAATTGTTTGCCAGTGAAGAATCGACCCTCTATTTTGAACAGCGGGCGCAACAGCGTGGGTTCAAGCTGATCGCCGGGATTGATGAAGCGGGGCGGGGACCTCTGGCGGGGCCGGTTGTTGCGGCAGCCGTTATCCTTCCCGACCGGTTTGATCTCCCGGGGTTGACCGATTCAAAGAAACTGAGTGAAAAACAGCGCAACCGCTTCTATCCGCAGATCAGGGAGCAGGCCAGAGCGGTCGGCGTCGGTGTTGCTTCTGCCGCAGAGATCGATCAGATCAATATTCTTCAGGCGACATTGCTGGCGATGCGCCGCGCGGTGTCGCGTTTATCGCTAACGCCCGATTACCTGTTGATCGACGGGATTACTCCACTCCCCCTCGATATTTCGCAACAAACTTTGAAAAAGGGGGACAGCCGCTCTCTCTCGATTGCGGCGGCATCGGTGATTGCCAAAGTTGTGCGGGATCGGATTATGTCCGCATTTGCCCGTCAGTTACCCGAATACGGTCTGGCAAAGCACAAAGGTTACGGAACCAAACACCATCGCCATGCCATCGCCGAGTTCGGCCCGACCTGGCTTCACCGCAAGACATTTGCCGGGGTCAAGGAGCACCTGTGATGACTGAAGCCCGGCTGACACTGGGAGCCTGGGGAGAAGAACAGGCGGTTGCCTATCTGCGCCGGCAGGGGATGAAAATCCTTGAACAGAATTTCACCACGCCGGTCGGAGAAATTGATATTATTGCCAGAGATAAAAAGGAGCTTGTGTTTGTCGAGGTCAAGACTCGGCGCAGCACCGCATTCGGTTCTCCTCAGGAGGCGGTCGGGTCTCGAAAGCAGCGGCAGATTAGCCGCACGGCTCACTGGTATTTGCAGAATCATCCGGGTGGTCGGTATCAGCCCCGGTTTGATGTTATCGCTATTCTGTGTCAGAGTGGCGAAGATGTTCAGATCACCCATATCCGTGATGCTTTTAACGTGTCCGATTGAGTTGTTTACAAATGGGAGTGCCCATGACTCAGCAGAGCAGAACCCCTCATATATCTCTCGCCGATGTTGGTCTGTTGCGGGTTGGCGTTGCGACCCCGGAATTAAAGGTTGCCGATGTCGATTTTAATCTTGCCGAGATCTGTCAGATCGCCCGTAACGCAAAGCAGCACCACTGCCAGTTGTTGTTATTCCCCGAGCTGTGTCTCAGTGGTTATACCTGTGCCGATCTGTTTTATCAGCACGCTTTGCAGCAGCGGGTCGAAGCGGCTCTGCTTGAACTCGCTGAATTTTCTGCCGAAATCGAATTGGCGCTGGTTGTCGGTGCGCCGCTGAGTGTTTCCGGTCGCCTGTTTAACTGCGCCGCGCTGATCTCCCATGGCAAAATCTGCGGGCTGGTGCCGAAAACCTATCTTCCCAATAGTGGTGAATTTTACGAGCAGCGCTGG
>CAZQFI010000042.1:0-1528 GCA_964592545.1 uncultured Geobacteraceae bacterium | reverse complement strand
TGAGGCTGGCCATGCTCTTGTTTCGTTGTTGACCCCCGGTTCTGATCCGGTTCATAAGGTTTCGATTATCCCGCGTGGTCGTGCTATGGGCGTGACGATGTATCTGCCGACTGAAGAGAAGTACAGCGAAACAGCAAAGGGATTACATATCCGTATTCGCTCCCTCCTGGGAGGTCGAATTGCTGAGGAACTCACTTTTGAATCGGTGACCAGCGGCGCCAGTAATGACCTTGAGCGGGTCACTGCGATTGCTCGTAAAATGGTTTGCGAATGGGGAATGAGCGAAAAAATCGGCCCAATGGCCTTTGGTGAAAAAGAGGGCGGCGAAGTCTTCCTGGGCCGCGATATGGGGCACGTTAAGAATTACAGTGAAGCAACTGCTGTCGATATTGATACCGAAATCCGCCGTATCGTCAATGAAAACTACGAGTTAACCCGCGAACTGCTGAAGAACAGTCAGGATCAGTTGATTGCGCTGTCGGAGTTGCTGTTGGAGAAAGAGACCCTTGATAGTGATGAAATTCTTGAGGTTGTTTTCCCCGACGGGCTTCCCGATTACCTTCAGACGCAGGTCGATAAGGCTAAAGCTGCTGAGCCGGTCGAAGACGCTGAGACTGAAGTGCAGGACGATTTCACTTTTACCGGTGATGCGGTCAAAGAGACGGAGGCTGCACCAGCGGATCAGGCTGCAGACCAGCCGGACAAACCAAAGGATGAATCCTCGGAGTCGTGAAATTCTCACCGGCACAGACACTGAGAGGGTACAACTGCCAGCTTGATTTGAGTCGTCCGTGTATTATGGGGGTTTTGAATGTCACTCCCGACTCATTTTTTGACGGTGGTCGCTATGCTGATGTGATCTCCGTTGTTCAGCAGGGCCTGAAAATGGAGGAAGAAGGGGCCGGAATCCTCGATATCGGTGGTGAGAGCACCCGTCCTGGCTCTCTGTCTGTTTCGGTTGAGGAAGAACTGGCTCGGGTGATTCCGGTTATTGAAGAGCTGCGGAGCAAAACGGCCCTGCCGATCTCGATTGATACGACCAAAGCTGATGTTGCAGCGGCAGCTGTTGCTGCAGGAGCCAACTTTGTCAACGATATCAGCGGTCTCTGTTTTGATTCTGAAATGGCCTCTGTCGTTGCCGAGAGTGGTGCCGGACTCTTTGTTATGCACACCAGCGGTCGCCCTGAGGTGATGCAGCAGCAGACCGATTATTCAGATATCGTCGCTGAGGTGATGAGCGGATTACAGCAGAGTATTGAGAGTGCTGTTTCTGCCGGAGTCGAAAAGAGCTGTCTGGCGGTTGATCCGGGAATCGGTTTTGGTAAGACTGCTGAAGGAAACCTGGAGCTTATTCACCATCTGGATTCTTTTCATCAGCTTCATTGCCCGGTTCTGCTGGGGACGTCACGTAAGAGTTTTATCGGGGCAATTCTTGATCGTGATGATCCGGACGAGCGCCTTTTCGGAACTTTGGCGACTGTCGCTGCGGGGGTGGAGCGCGGGGTTCAGATTTTCCGGGTTCACGATG
>CAZQFI010000041.1:0-9632 GCA_964592545.1 uncultured Geobacteraceae bacterium | reverse complement strand
CTTCATCGTGTTGATCCTCGGGTCAAGTTGGTGTTGATTATCGGGATTATTGCCTGTCTGTTTTCTGCTGTCGCGCCGCAACGTCTGGCTTTGATCGCACTGCTCTGGTTTGCAGTCGCCGGGCCGGTAACTCAGCGATTGTCAGATATCGGATGGATTATTAAGATTCTTCGCTGGCTCCTGTTATTTACCCTGCTCATCCACCTTTTTTTTACTCCTGGTCGTACCTTGTTCGGTACCAGCTGGCTCTCCTATGATGGGTTGGTGAGGGGGCTGATGATCGACAGCCAGCTGTTGTTGGCGGTGTTGTTTTCACTGTTGCTGGCATGGACGACCCGACCGGAATCGCTGGCGACAGGATTGACGGTTATGCTGGCACCACTCCAGCGCTTCAGGATTCCGGTGAAAGAGGCGGGGGGGATGCTGTTACTGGTGCTCCATTTTTTTCCGTTAATTCAGTCTGAAGTTGCCGCGGTTAAAGCCGAACAGAAAAAACGTGAAGGTGCTTTTGCCGGTTTCAAGGGGTGGCTGCATCACCTTGAGCCGCTGTTGCATCGCTTATTTGATCAAGTTGATCAACTGGCACACGATATTGTTGCCGGTGGCGACATTTCCAATACTCTTGACCACCAGAATGAGCTACTCTTTGATCGAACTTCACTGCTGGCAGTGATTGGTGGTTTTCTGACGATTTTCCTGCTTTGGCAGGTCTGATATGACACGGATTAAACTGACGGTTGCCTACGATGGCAGCAATTATGTCGGCTGGCAGTATCAGCCCAACGGAATGTCGGTTCAGCAGCGATTGGAACAGGCGCTCCATCAACTGACCGGAGCAATTCATCGCGTCCATTCTTCGGGGCGTACCGACGCGGGTGTCCATGCTCTGGGGATGGTTTGCCATCTGGTGACGGAACGCGATCTCCCGTTGAGTGCATGGCGTGAAGGACTCAATCGTTTTCTTCCCGACGATATTGCTGTCCGGCAGGCTGACTATGTCGATGAGGAGTTTCACGCCCGATTTTCTGCCCGGGGAAAACGCTATCGCTACACGATTTTACGTGATCCGGTACGTCTCCCCCTGCAGCGTAAAACCAGCTGGCAGGTCAAGCAACGGCTCAATGTCGAAAAAATGGAGCAGGCGGCGCGAAGTTTTATCGGTCAACACGATTTTGCAGCCTTCCGGACGACGGGGTGTGCAGCTGAGACAACTGCCCGGGAAATTTTTTCGGTAACTTTCAGTGAAGAGGGATCGCTTCTCCATATTGACATCTGTGGTAGTGGTTTTTTGAAAAATATGGTCAGGATGATGGTTGGCACTTTGGTTGATATTGGCCGGGAGAAAAGATCAATCGAGACGATTCACTCGCTTCTTGAAGATGCCGGTTCTGTGCCACCACCATTGACAGCCCCCCCGCAGGGGCTTTGCCTGATGGAGGTTTGGTATCCGGAGGCTCTGCGGCAGGGGTAGTGCCCGGTTTATTGCTTGCTCTTCTCACGGTGGCTCGTGCAATATTGGAAAATATCGTTAGAATACCCATGACATTTTGCAACAAATTTGACATCTTGAACTTAAGGATAGGACGTTTATGATTAAAAGTATGACCGGTTATGGTCGCGGCCAGGGCGAGATTGATGGTTTGTCTTTTTCTGTAGAGATTAAAACCGTGAATCACCGTTATGCGGATATTGGGATAAAATCGCCCCGTTTTCTTGCACCTCTCGAAGCAGACATCAAAAAACAGATTCAGCAAGTCTTGAAACGGGGGAAGATAGATCTGTTTATCACCCTGGATCATACGGCGGCACTGACAAATAAGCCGGTTGTTGATGAGCAGGTTGCCAGAGCTTACGTCGAAGCATTTCGGGCGTTACAGCAGGTGAGCGGTTTGCCCGGAGATATCAGTCTTGAATTTCTTGCCGGGCAGAAGGATGTTCTGGTCATGAAGGATGCTGAATTCCCTCAGGATGACCTGAAAGAGTGTCTCAGCCTTGCAATCGATAATGCTCTCTCTGCAATTCAGCTGATGAGGGAGAAGGAAGGGGCGGCGACGGCGGCCGATATCGAAAATCGTCTTGACCTGTTAGCCGAATCACTCCAGCAGATCGAAAAACTTGCAGCACTGGTTCCGGTGGAGTGGCAGAAAAAACTGCATGATCGACTGGCACGGTTGCAGGAGAATGACGGCGATCCACAAAGGATCGCTCAGGAAATTGCTATTTTTGCCGATCGGTGTGATATTAGTGAGGAAGTGACTCGTTTTAACAGCCATCTCAGTCAGTTCCGTGAACTCATCCAGAAGGATGAACCGGTGGGGAGACAGCTCGATTTTCTGGTTCAGGAGCTTAATCGCGAAGCCAATACGATGGGATCTAAGTCGAATGATGCCACTCTGACCCGTCATGTTGTGACATTGAAGGCTGAATTGGAAAAAATTCGTGAACAGGTGCAGAATATTGAATAAGTCACCGGCAGCAGAGGGGATTTTATTTGTTGTTTCGGCTCCGTCTGGAGCGGGAAAGACATCGCTGTGTCGAGAATTGGTTGACAGTTTCAACGATTTGCGTCAATCTGTATCGTTTGCAACACGCAAGTGCCGCCAAGGGGAGGTCGATGGCGTCGACTACCACTTTGTCACGTCCGAAACCTTTCAGACGATGATTGATCAGCAGCAATTTGCTGAGTGGGCTGAGGTTCACGGAAATTTTTACGGAACGTCGCTGCAGACGCTGGAAAATGCTGCTGAGAACGGTATCGATTTGTTGCTGGATATCGATTGTCAGGGGGCCGCACAGATCAAGAAAAATTTCCAGCGGGGGGTGTTTATTTTTATTTTGCCCCCCGATTATGA
Source organism: uncultured Geobacteraceae bacterium (assembly GCA_964592545.1). GTDB lineage: Bacteria > Desulfobacterota > Desulfuromonadia > Desulfuromonadales > Geopsychrobacteraceae > Desulfuromusa. Next base: position 6,780 of record CAZQFI010000041.1, on the reverse strand, counting down.
TGTCCTGGAAAAGCGTCTCCGCCATCGTGGTACGGAGACGGACGATGTGATTCAACGTCGTCTTGCAAACGCGCGGAAGGAAATTCCTGAAGCACGGTGGTACGATTATCTGGTTGTCAACGATGACTTTGAATCGGCCAAAAAACGTTTGATCGCAATTGTAACAGCAGAGCGGTGCCGCAGTGACCGTACTGCATATCTGTTGAACAAGTTTGAGTTTAAAGGAGATAAATAAATGGCACGTGTTACCGTAGAAGATTGCCTCGATGTTATTCCCAACCGTTTTCTGCTGGCAATGGTTGCAGCAAAACGCTCCAAGCAGCTGTATAAAGGGGCAGAGCCTTTGATTGAAAATAAATCGGGCAACAAGAAAATTGTTGTGGCCTTACGGGAGATTGCTGCCGGCAAGGTCGAATTCGAAATCCCAACAAAAAAGCGCTAGGGGTCACCTCCTTCTGTTATCCCTCTGCTGTTGGCGGGGGGATAATGTTCACTTATCAGTTTTATCCGCACGTTGAGTCCGATTTCTCAGGCCACAGCTATGATGACAATCGAACAAATCAGCGAACAGCTTCAGCGACACAATTTGCAGGCAGATCCTGATCTGTTGAAACGTGCTGCTGAGTTCTGTTCCCGTGTCCACTATGGTCAAAAGACGGCGGATGGACGCGATTACCTGCAACACTCCCTCGAAATTGCTTCAATACTCACCCGTTTGAAAGTTGATGAGACGACCCTGGTCGTCGGCATTCTGCATGATTCCCTGCTTGGTGATGGTTCGACAAAAGACGACCTGCTGGCAGAGTTTGGATCCGAAGTTTTCCATATGATTGAAACCGGTAATAAAATTAGCCGGATTCCGTATCGGCAGAATAACCGCCACCAGGTTGAAAGTTTCCGTAAAATGTTTGTTGCCATGGCGCGGGATCTGCGGGTTATCCTTGTTTACCTTGCTGATCGGCTGAGTGATATGCGCAATATTCAGCAGCGCAAGGAACAGCAACAAATCGCCTATGCACGGGAAACCCTTGAGATTTATGCTCCGCTTGCCAATCGTTTAGGGATCAGCTGGTTAAAAGGTGAACTGGAAGATCTGTCGCTGAAGGTCCTTGAACCGGAAAAGTATGAGGCGCTCGCTCAGAAAATTTCTGCACAAAAAGAAGAGCGCGGCGAGTATGTTGCCAAAGTGCGGGAGAAAATTTGTTCTCTGCTTGAAGAAAATGGTTTGCAGGGTGAGGTTACGGGGCGCTTCAAACATTTTTATTCTGTTTATCGAAAGATGGAACGCACGGGGGTTGGGCTGGATCAGATTTATGATCTGACGGCCTTTCGGATTCTGGTTGATTCTGTTCGTGAATGTTATGAGGTTCTCGGCCTGGTTCATGCGACCTGGAAGCCGATTCCCGGTCGTTTTAAAGATTATATCGCGATGCCGAAGACCAACATGTACCAGTCTCTTCATACGACGGTCATCGGTCCTTATGCCGAACGGATGGAGATTCAAATACGGACGCGTGAAATGCACCGGATCGCCGAAGAGGGTGTTGCTGCTCACTGGAAGTATAAGGAGAATGGTGCTGTTGCGGTCACGGGACGCGATGATCAACGTTTCAACTGGCTGCGTCAGGTGCTGGAGTGGCAGCGCGATGTCAGTACCGAACACAGCTCTTCCGATACGGCACTTGTCGACCTTTTTCCGGAAGAGGTGTACGTTTTTACTCCGAATGGTGATGTGAAGGAATTGCCACAGGGGTCATGTCCGGTTGATTTTGCTTATGCTGTTCATACTGATGTTGGGAATCAGTGCGTTGGAGCACGGATCAATGGCAAGCTCTGTCCGATCAAGACCAAATTAAAAAATGGGGATATTGTTGAGGTTTTGACTTCAGCACACCAAACTCCGAGTAAGGATTGGCTGACATTTGTTAAAACGTCGAAGGCGCGTAACAAGATTCGTCATTGGGTCAAAACCGAGCAACGCGAGAGAAGTATCGAGATGGGCCGCGAGCTGCTTGAAAAAGAGCTGCGTAAGCATCAGTACAGTCTGAAGCGGGCGATGGCTCTCAAGACGTTTTCACAGGCCGTCGATGCCCTCGGTTTTAAATCGGCCGAGGATATTTTTGCTGCTATCGGGTACGGGAAACTTTCGGCCGGTCAGATTGTCTCGCATGCATTGCCAAAGGAAGAGCAGAAGCACACCGGGAAAACAGGTGCACTGGGCAAGGTCCTGAAAAAAATTACCCGGAAAAAAACTCAAAATGCCATATTGATTGGTGGAATTGATAATGTCATGGTGAGGTTTGCCAATTGCTGTAATCCTCTTCCTGGCGAACCGGTCACCGGTTTTATCACCCGTGGCCGCGGACTGGCTGTCCATGCGGTAGATTGCCCGCAGGTGTTGGCCAGCGATCCGGATCGGCGCATTGACGTTGAATGGGATATGCAGCGCAAAACGACCCGGCCGGTTAAAATTCAGGTCATCTGCTCTGATGTCAAAGGGATGCTGGTTGGAATTTCGGGTGCAATCGCCGATGCCGATGCCAACATTGTCAGTGCCAGTGTTTACGCGCGTGGTGATAAGAAGGGGAGGAACCTTTTCGAAATCGATGTCGAAAATCTGGAACATCTTAACCGGGTTATTCGTGAGATCAAGAAAGTGAAGGGGGTAACCAAAGTTGAGCGAATCAGAAACTGATTTTTTCGTCACAACGTTGACAGGAGACAATTTATGATTATTGAAGAAGTTGCAACAGCTCAGGCTCCTGCTGCAATTGGTCCATATTCGCAGGCGGTAAAAGCGGGAAATTTTCTTTATTGCTCTGGCCAAATTCCGCTGATTCCAGAAACAGGAGAAATGGTTTCAGGTGGAATTTCTGAACAAACAGTACAGGTTCTCGATAATTTACTGCAGGTTCTCGCGGCAGCAGGTGCTGATTTCTCCGCTGTCGTCAAGACAACAATTTATTTGGCAGATTTGAATGATTTTGGAACCGTAAACGAAATTTATGCCCGCTACTGTAACGAGATCGCTCCAGCGCGTGCAACGGTTCAGGTTGCTGCTTTACCCAAGGGTGCCCTGGTCGAGATCGATGCTATCGCGTGGTTGGAGTAATTACTGGTTCGGCTGGCAGAGGATTTTTGTCAGAAAATAGAAACAACAAAAGGGATGGTCAGAAAGGCCATCCCTTTTGTTGTTTTGAATGTGTCGTTTTTGGTTCAGACGACCTTTTGCACCTTGTTGGAACGGATGCAGCGGGTACAGACTTTTATGGTTTTCACAGAACCATTGCGAATGGCCCGGATTTTCTGCAAGTTGGGCTTCCATACAGTACGGGTTTTGTTGTGTGCGTGACTGACATTATTTCCGGTAACGGGCTTCTTCCCGCAGATCTCACATACTCTTGACATCTCTTCAATCCTCCTGAAAGTTTCGAACGCGCATTACTAGCATATATTGTTTGTGGATGCAAATATTTTCAGCTGTTTTTATCGGGTAATTTGTCATTGCTGAAAACGACAATCCCATTTTTGCGTAACAGTGCTGTCGTGACCCCGATTCCGGCGACCAGCGTTTCATTCAGGTAGATGTTGTCGGCTCCACAGGATGGGCTACGCTGCTGTAAAATTGCCTGATTACAGCCGGAGAGTTGGGCAATTTTTAGGGTTTCGTGGGCACCACGCAGAAATATGTCACCGACATCCTTGCCAAGTTCATCGATCAAACATCCATTCGCATTGAGAACATCTCTTCCATCGCCTTGTGAAAACCAGCATTTCGGCCGAGGTGTTGGTAATCCCCCCAGTTGCTCCGGACAGATGGGGATTGGTGTCAGCTGGTTGTCTTTCAGGTAGTCGATCACTTGTTGGCAGTGATTATCGGTCCCATCGTAGCGGGTTTTCAAGCCGAGAAGGCAACTGCTGACAAGGATAGTTTTCATGCGAGTGCCGTTATTACTGTAATGGTGGGTTGATTTGTGCCGATTCCTTCCGGACACAATTCTCAATTTTAACCCTGCGCTGCTCAAGGGTGACCCGGTTTTCGGCGAACCACTGAATGACCTGTGGATAGATTTTGTGTTCCTGCTTTAAAATGCGTGCCGCCAGTGTGTCTTCAGTATCGTTGTCAAAAATCGGGACAACCGCCTGAGCGATGATCGGTCCGGTATCGACACCATCGTCAACAAAATGGACTGTACACCCTGAAAATTTTGCCCCGTAATCGAGTGCTTTCTGCTGAACATGAAGCCCAGGAAATGCCGGAAGAAGTGCCGGATGGATGTTGATTATCCGCTGGGGGAACGCCTGTAAAAATGGCTCAGTAATAATCCGCATAAATCCTGCAAGGACAATCAACTCTGCACCAGATTCCTGTAATGCTGCAACAACAGCCAGATCAAAGTCCTGACGATTGGTAAAAGTACGATGATCAATACAGGTTGTTTTTATTCCGACCGATTCGGCTCGCTGCAGGGCTCCGGCACCGGGATTATTGCTGATAACCAGTTCAATCGAGGCATCAAGGGTTCCCTGTGCACATCGATCAATAATAGATTGCAGATTCGTTCCGCCGCCTGAAGCGAGCACTGCCAGTTTTAATTTTTTAGCTGCCATTATTGAATGCTCTGTCAGGAGTTGGTTTAGATAAGTTCAACGACAGGGGTGTCGGACTGTTTGATTTCGCCAATCACCCATGCTTCTTCATCAAGTCCGGCCAGTCGACTGAGGACATCCTCTGACTCTTCAGCAGGAACAACCAGGACCATTCCCACTCCGTAATTGAATGTACGGTACATCTCTTCTTCCGGGATGTTGCCACCGTTACGCAACAGTTCAAAGATCGGTGGCTTATCCCAACTGTTCCGGTCAATAACGGCTTTGCAGTGGTGCGGCAGAATCCGTGGGAGATTCTCGAGTAACCCCCCACCGGTGATATGGGCAATCCCTTTGACATCGAAGTCACGAATCAGGTTGAGAATGCTTTTGACATAAATTCTGGTGGGGGTCAGGAGTGTCTCACCCAGGGGAGCATCAAACCCTTCCGGCTGCGAACTGAGATCGAGTTTTAATGTTTCAATAATGATTTTGCGGGCAAGGGAGAAGCCGTTGGAGTGGAGACCCGTCGAGGCAATCCCGATAACTTTATCGCCCTTTGTGATGGTCGACCCATCGATAATCTTGTCGTTATCAACAACACCGACGGAAAATCCGGCAAGGTCGTATTCACCACCCGTATACATTCCGGGCATTTCTGCTGTTTCACCACCAAGCAGGGCACAATTCGCCTGTTTGCACCCTTCTGCGATCCCTTTGACGACATCGACAGCCTGCTCCGGTGATAACTTTGCTGTCGCAAAGTAGTCGAGGAAGAAGAGTGGTTCCGCCCCCTGTACGATAATATCGTTAACGCACATGGCGACAAGATCAATTCCTACCGTGTCATGTGTATCGAGCAGGAACGCCAGCTTCAGCTTTGTCCCGACACCGTCGGTTGCCGCAACCAGGGTTGGACGCTGATATTTACTGCTGTTGAGAGAGAATAAACCGCCAAACCCGCCGATGTCAGTCAGGACTTCGGGGCGAGATGTCTCCTTAACCAGGGGTTTGATTAAATCAACGAAGTGATTTCCCGCATCGATATCAACACCGGCATCTTTGTATGTTATCGGTTTTTTGTCGCTCAAGTCTCTCCTCCTTGGTTGCTTCCGGCCGCTGCCAACAGGGGCTAAAACGGACGGCATTAGACCATTCAGCCTGCTGCTTGTCAATGCCTTCCACGCTATTTTCAATCGCCAACCCGGGTGGATTGTTGTCTATCTTTCTCTGTATCGGACAGGGGAAATATGTTAGCGTTAGCCGATTCAATTTTTAAAACATGTCCACAATTTTAGCATAAAAATGTGTCACCTGAGTAACTATATGAGTTTTAAAAACAGCGTCATCCGGTTGATGAATAAAGACGATCTGGATGATGTTCTGGCGATTGAAAATTTGTGCTATCCAACGCCCTGGTCGCCGCAGCAGTTTCTTGATGAACTGCAGAATCGGGCAGCATCCATCCTTGTCTGTGAGTGGGGTGGTAAAATTTCCGGTTATATCTGCTTCTGGCTGATTGCCGGTGAGATGCAGATTCTCAATATTGCGACGGCTCCGACAATGCGCCGGAAGGGGATCGGTGAGTTGTTGCTGGAACGGGCATTTGCTGATTGCAGAGCGGCCGGGCTAAGTTCAGCCTGGCTGGAGGTGAGAGCAGGGAACAGCGGGGCGATAAAACTTTATCAGCGTCATGGTTTTAAACGGGCCGGTAGCCGTCGAGGCTACTACCGTGATGGTGAGGATGCTCTACTGATGGTGAAAGAGTTTGATTGTCTTGAACATACTAAAGTCGCAGGAGAGAAGTGAATGAAGGATTTCAAAACCATTGTTCTGTCTAACCAGGAAATCTCACCCGGTTATTTCCGGATGAAGATCCTTGCGCCGGGTTACAGCACTTTGGCTCAAGCTGGTCAGTTTGTCATGCTTCGGGTGCTGGATTCGCTGCAGCCGTTGCTGCGCCGTCCTTTTGGGATTTTTCGGGTTGGTTTCATGCCCGCCGATTGCGATGAAATGGCTCCTAAGGAATTTATCGAAATTATTTATAAAGTCGTTGGCAGCGGTACCGAAATCATGAAAAACCTCCATCCGGGGGACCCTGTTGAATTGCTCGGACCACTCGGAAACGGATTTGACCTTGGAGTGCCGGCTGAGGAGAAGATTCTTGTTGGTGGTGGAATCGGACTGGTT
>CAZQFI010000040.1:0-2860 GCA_964592545.1 uncultured Geobacteraceae bacterium | reverse complement strand
GGGCGGGACTGCTCCACCAACTGATCTTCTTTGAGGTTGCGGGTTGCGGCAACGGTTGAAAGAATCCCCCCTCCACTCCGGGAAATTTCGGCATAACTGGCTCCCTGCAGGCGCCGGGTGAATTCATTAGCGCGCTGTCCGCCGTAAATCAGGTGGGTGTGGCTGTCGATTAATCCGGGAGTCAGAACCTGGCCCGCAGCATCAATAATCTCACCGGGAAAACCGGCAAGGTTCACCTCCGCAGCGGGAAGCAATGCCGAAATGTGGCCACCTTTTACCCCGATGACATGGTTTTCAAGTCCTCCATAGGGGGCTGCAACCTGTGGATCCATCGTTGCGATTCTGGCATTGACCCAGATTTTTTCACTGTTGTGAAGATTTTGATTCATAAATTTGATCCTCTTGTCTATAATTGTATATACAAATATCAGCGCGGTTGCAAGTCTGTTCGCAAAAATATTTTTTGGGAAGTCATTAACAAGCAGGTGGATACAATGAAAACAGCGGTACGATCCGGGGTGCAGCCCCGTTTTCAAGTGATAAAAGATTTTATTACCCAGGCGATTCGGGAGAGGGAATACCTTCCCGAAGGGCAGATCCCGACCGAGTATGAACTTGCGGAGAAATTTCAGGTGAGCCGTATGACAGCGAATCGGGCCGTCAGGGAGTTGGTCGCCGAAGGTTTTCTGGTGCGTCATCAGGGGCTCGGAACGTTTGTTGCTCCCCTCAAGGTCGAATCACCACTCCTTGAAATTCGTAATATTGCAGATGAGATTCGTGAACGCCATAATGTTTACAGCAATGAGCGTTATGAGCTGAAGAAGATCGCTGCCGATAAGAAACTTGCCGATCTGCTTGGGATCGCCGTCGGTGATCCGGTATTCTATTCACTGATGGTTCACAAGGAAAATGGTCGTCCCTTGCAACTGGCCGAACGTTATGTCAATGCGTCTCTGGTTCCCGAATATCTCCGACAGGATTTTTCACAGACAACACCCAGTGAGTATCTAAGTGAATTGTTCCCATTGTCGGAAGTAGAGCACGTTGTTGAAGCGATTCTGCCGAATCAGCTGGAACAGAAACTGCTTGATATTGCTGCAGATACCCCATGTCTGCTGGTGAACCGGAGAACCTGGTCACGCTACAATCTGATCAGTTATGCCCGCCTTGTCCATCCGGGTCCTCTCTACCGGTTGAGTTCCCGTTCAAAGATGTGAGAATATGTTATCATTCGACATATTTTCGGGTCGTTTTTTCGACAGAATGTGTTAGGTTTCCGGCTATTGGTACTAATTGAATATGACAGGAGTTTGATCATGAAAAGAATGGTTGTGGTTATGCTGGCTCTGCTGTTTCCATTGGGTGCTCTCGCACAGGCGGCCCCTTCAGGAAAAACTCTGGCATCGACGATGGGGGTCTATGTTTTTCCGGCGGAAGGGCAGTCGAGTGAGCAGCAATCGAAGGATGAGATGGAATGTTACAACTGGGCTGTGACCAACTCGGGGAGTGATCCGTTCAAAGTGGCAGAGCAGAAGCAGAGTGACCAGCAGAAAGCCGCCGAGGAGAAATCGGCCGCAAGTCAGACCGGTAAAAGGTCGGGTGTCCGGGGTGCTCTTCGTGGTGCAGCTGCGGGCGCAATCATTGGTGAGATCGCTGATGATGACGCTGGAAAAGGTGCCGCATATGGTGCCGCAGCCGGTGTCATTGTTGGACGGAGACGGGGGAGGGCAGCTCGGGCGGAAGCGGAGAAGCAGGCCGAGGAAAAGGCTGCTGCGACACAAGCTGCGACAGAAAAGGAACTGGAAAACTTCAAAAAGGCATTCGGTGTCTGTCTTGAAGCAAAAAAATATATGGTTAAGTAAACCAAAACATAAAGGTGTTGATAGCAGGGGCAACTCCCAGACTTGCTCCTGAAAATAAAATTACGTTTAAGACCTTAAAGGATGGGGCGCGTGGCTGCTCCATCTTTTAAGGTCTTTTTGTCTTTCATCGGTGACGTTTGCCTTTAATATTCTCATTGATCCTGTTAATCTGCCGAGGGCAGATATGGCGTGCAATCCCCTCCATTTTGAGAAGAGAATGCGAAAAATTTACTCACAAATCACAATGCTGCTGTTGGCATTATTATTCGTATCAACTCCCTTCTCTTCTCCCTGCTGCGCCGGCAGTTTTGGCGACATTTTTATTGACCCCAGTGATGGTCAGCTCGATTTGAGTAACTGGCTTCTGGATCGGGACGGTTTCCTTCCCGTTCCGATTATCATTACCGAACCGGCGATTGGTTACGGCGGTGGTTTAGCTCTGGCATATTTTCACGACAAGCTCGGCTCTCGTAAAGGGGGGCCTCCCAGTGTTTCTGCCGTCGCTGGTGCCGCGACTGAAAATGGGACCTGGTTTGCCGGTGGAGGGCACTTTGGCTCGTGGAGGAACGATACAATCCGCTACACCGGCGGCCTGGGAGTTGGTTTGATAAAGATGGATTATTATGGTCGGTCGGGAAATCATGGACGATGGCACAACAAGGGAATAAAATTTGAGACCGACGCTTTTTTTATGGATCATGAATTGCAGTTCAGGATCGGTGAAAGTAAAATCTTCGCCGGGTTTGGGCTCACTTATCTCGATAGTACGAACACCTTTCATCTCTATTCGACCGATCTGACTCCCGGTTTGCCCAAAACCAAATTTGACAGTCGGGCTGTGTCGCTCAATGGGGTATTGAGTTACGATAGCCGGGATAATATTTTTACCCCTTCGAGCGGGATAGCCACCGAGCTGAAAGCGATGGTGTTTGATGATGCATGGGGAAGTGATGACCGCTTTCAGAAGTACAAAGCCTCTTTTCTTTACTATACGCCAC
>CAZQFI010000039.1:0-2481 GCA_964592545.1 uncultured Geobacteraceae bacterium | reverse complement strand
AGAGAGGGTGCTCCCGCTCGTCAGGCAACTGCAACGGCTGTTACGCTTTGCTGCCAGGGTTGGTTACCGGGTCGATGCCCTGCTGCAGCGGCTTGACACGACGCGCATCGAAGAAAAGGTGATTCCGGCGGACCGCAAGCGGGGGAAACGGATTTTGTTTGTTGCTTCTGAAGCGACACCTTTTGCCAAGACGGGTGGGTTGGCCGATGTTGTCGGTTCGTTGCCGCGGGCACTGCGTCAGCTGGGTCATGATGTTCAGGTGGTGATTCCCTGCTATCGAGTGGTTGAACGGGGCGGCATCGCTCTGGCGAAAAGTAACCGGAGCCTCGAGATTACCCTGCAGGGGAGGCGATATCGCGGCAGCCTGAAGCAGACCGTCTACGATGGCGTCCCGTACTGGTTTATCGATACCCCGGAATTGTTCGACCGTGAGGAGATCTACGGTACGGCGAGCGGTGATTATCCCGATAACGGTTTGCGTTTCGGCTATTTTTCCCGTGCCGTTCTCGAGATGGCAAAGTTGCTCGATTTCAGACCCGATGTTATCCACCTCCATGATTGGCAGACGGGTCTGATCCCGGCCTTGCTGAAAACCGATTACGCAACGCAGGACTTCTATCGTGAAACCCGAACTCAATTGACAATCCACAACCTTGGTTATCAGGGGATGCTCCCCCGCGACTTTTTACGTACGCTGGAGTTACCAGCGGAACTGGGTTCCTCTTCTGCCCTCGAATATTACGGTCGCTTGTCGTTGTTGAAAGGGGCGATTGTTTTCTCCGACGTGATTACGACCGTTTCGCCAAGCTACTGTCACGAAATTCAGGGAGCGGATCGGGGCCACGGTTTTGATGGCCTGCTGCGCTCACGTGGCAAGGATCTCTACGGGATTATCAACGGCCTCGATCAACGTATCTGGAATCCCCGGACCGATCGCCATCTGCCGCATCACTATTCGCGGGAGAATCTGAGAAACAAGGGATTGTGCAAAGCGGCATTGCAGAAAGAGTTGCAGCTCGACGTGGTCAGAGATCGCCCCATTATTGCTGTGATCAGCCGGCTTGATCCGCAAAAAGGGATCGATCTCCTTGAGGCGATCTGGACACCACTTCTTGAACGCAATGTTCAATTTATCCTCCTTGGCTCCGGCAGTCAGGAGCAGATGGCGTTCTGGCAACAGCAGCAGGGGCGTTATCCGGGGCAGGTATCGATCAATCTGGCTTTCAATGAGGCCCTGTCGCATCGGATCTATGCTGCCGCCGATCTGTTGCTGGTTCCCAGTCGTTATGAACCGTGCGGCCTGACCCAGATGATTGCACTGACCTATGGAGTTCTGCCGGTCGTACGGAGAACCGGTGGGCTGGCTGATACGGTGGTTGATCTCGATGAAGATCCGCGCGGCTACGGTTTTGTCTTTGATCACCCCGATCCGCAGGAATTATTGCAGAGTATTGACCGAGGCCTGAATCTGTATGGGAAGCGACGTCGCTGGCTGACGGTTGTCAAGCGGGGAATGGCGTGTGACTTCAGTTGGAAGATCTCTGCTGAGCAGTATCAGAAACTGTATCGACAGATGACAAAATAGTTGTTGTGGAGGGCAGCATGATGAGAGCCATGGTTTTGGAAAAACTGGTCGATCTGGGGGTTGAGAGTGAACCCTTACGGCTGGTTGAACGGCCAATCCCAGAACCTGCCCCCGGTGAAGTGCGGATCAGGGTGACGGTCTGTGGTGTTTGCCATACCGAACTTGACGAGATCGAGGGGCGGACCCCGCCACCACGTTTACCGATGATTCTTGGTCATCAGGCGGTCGGGGTTATCGACAAATTGGGTGCTTCTGTCGGGCAACGCACGATCGGTGAACGGGTTGGGGTTGCGTGGATCTTTTCGGCGTGTGGCGCGTGTCACTGGTGCCGGCAGGGGCTCGAAAACCTCTGCCCCGATTTTCAGGCGACGGGGCGCGATGCCGATGGCGGTTATGCCGAATATATGGTTGTCCCGGAGCAGTTTGTTTATCCTATTCCTGCGGTATTTTCTGATGCTGAAGCGGCACCGCTGTTGTGTGCCGGTGCTATCGGTTACCGCTCCCTCAGTTTAACCGAATTGACGGCCGATTCCTCACCCCTCGGATTAACCGGCTTTGGTGCTTCGGCCCACCTGGTGTTGAAACTGGTGCAGCATCAGTTCCCCGCTGTCCCGGTTTATGTTTTTGCTCGCAGCGAAAAGGAGCAGCAGTTCGCGTTGGAACTCGGTGCTGCGTGGGCTGGTGGGACAGAAGATTGTCCTCCACAGTTGATGGCGGCAGTGATCGATACAACTCCTGCATGGCGACCCATTGCCGCGGCACTCCAATACCTGGAGCCGGGTGGGCGGCTGGTGATCAATGCGATTCGTAAAGAGGATGGCGATCGCAACCTGTTGTCGGGGATCGATTACCCCCGTGATCTGTGGCTGGAGAAGACGATCAAGAGTGTCGCTAAT
>CAZQFI010000038.1:0-1928 GCA_964592545.1 uncultured Geobacteraceae bacterium | reverse complement strand
GATATGTTGCTGATAATTGCCGCTGCGCCATTGGAAACCGCCCTGTTAAGAAAACAGATCGCAAACGTACAGGTTTCTTTATGCGGAGCAACGCAGGTTTTCTCGGGGAAACTTGCAGAAAAAGATATTCTGCTCAGTCACGGCGGCATCGGGCAGGTCAACATGGCAATGCAGCTGACCCGGCTGCTTGACAGCTATACCCCTATGGCTGTTCTCCTTTGTGGCTGTGCGGGCTATTACCCGGCCAGCGGGCTGAAAATTGGTGACCTGGCGCTGGCAACAGATGAATATTTCGCCGACCTGGGCGTTGCTACAACAGAACAGTTTGTCCCCCTTGAAAAGCTCGACCTCCCACAACAATCACACCTGGCACCCGTTGTTAAACAGTCTCTCCCCCTCGATCAGACGTTATTCAATCGCGCCAGAAAAATTCTCCCGGAGATCACATGCGGAACATTTGCGACTGTCAACTGCTGCAGCGGTTCCCCCGAGCTGAGTTTTGAGCTGGAACGCCGCAGCGATGCAATCTGTGAAAGTATGGAAGGCGCTGCGGCGGCGCAGGTCTGTGAAAATCGTGGCGTTCCGCTCCTCGAATTGCGCGGCATGTCCAACCCGACAGGAACTCGCGACCCACAGCAGTGGGACATTGTCGCTGGAGCAACAGCGGCACAACAAGCAATTCTGAAATTATTGAAGCACTGGTCAACGGATTGATATTGCGGAAAAAAATATGAAAAAACTGACGCTCGGCTACTCACCATGCCCCAACGACACATTTATTTTCTATGCCCTGATTCACGGTAAAATCCCTTGCGAGGACGTGAAGTTTATCGAACAGCTTGAAGATGTCGAAACCCTCAACCAGCTGGCATTGAAAAATCGGCTCGACTTCACAAAGATTTCGTATCATGCCCTTGGGCATCTGCGCCACGATTATGTTCTGCTCCGCAGTGGCGGCGCCCTTGGACGAGGGTGCGGTCCCCTTGTGATTGCAGGTGAGGAGACCTCGATGGAGAAACTGCGGGGGAAAAAGATTGCTATCCCCGGCCAGCTGACCACCGCGAACCTGCTGCTGCAACTCTATTCCAGCGGATATGAAGATCTGCTGATCCTCCCCTTCGATCAGATCATGGCCGCAGTCAAGCAGGGACAAGCCGCTGCGGGTGTCATCATCCACGAATCCCGTTTTACCTATCAGCAACATGGGCTGCACCAGGTTCTGGATCTGGGACAATGGTGGGAAGAAGACAGCGGTCACCCCATCCCGCTGGGAGGAATTTTGGCAAAAAGGACGCTGGGAGCAGAACTGACAACAAAAATCGATCGGGCGCTGCGGAAAAGCATTGAATACGCCTACGCGAACCCCGACGAGCCCCGGAATTATATTAAGAAACATTCGCAGGAACTGGCAGACGACGTCATCCGCAGTCACATCGAACTTTATGTTAACAATTTTTCTCTCGATCTGGGGGAAGAGGGAATTGAGGCAGTTACCTGCCTTTTAGAGCGGGCAGAGAAGCGAGGCATTATTCCGGCCTGCGAGTTGCCATTGTTTGCTGAATAGTCATTATTCCGGGGCGACACGAGAGTATGCCCCGGAATAAGAGGTCTGTTTAACCGATGTGAACCGCCTTGATAAACTTGGCGTCAACAGCATCACTTACCTTCTGCAGGGTTTCATCATCAACCAGCGAATCAACCGAGAAAACAACCATCGCCTCTCCCGCCTTTTCCTGCCGGCCAAGGCTCATGTTCCCGATATTGACGTTAGCCTCACCAAGAATCGTTCCGATTTTTCCGATCAATCCGGGGCGATACTGGTAGTTAATCACCAGCATGTGATCTTCGGGACGGAAATCGATAGCAAAATTACGCATCTTGACAATCTTCGGTGTCCCCTCAAACAGAGTCCCTGCAATGGTCCGACT
>CAZQFI010000037.1:0-4037 GCA_964592545.1 uncultured Geobacteraceae bacterium | reverse complement strand
TCGGCCTATTCTCTCGGTGGGCCCCGGATGAAGACATTGTTACTTGGCAGTCTGATCCTGGGAATTCCCCGCTCAATTATCGGTTATTCACCGACCGTCCCCCTGATTCCCAGCCTGAAACAGTGGAAAATCCCCCGCTGGCCCCGTAAAGGGAAGTTTCGTGTCAAATAAAAATACCCCGTACCGGACGAAAAAACGTTTCGGGCAACACTTTCTCCACGATCGCACGATTATCGATAGGATTATCAATGCGGCTCAGCTGACTGCGCAGCAACAGGTCGTTGAAATCGGTCCGGGACTTGGAGTTCTGACCGATGAATTACTCCCCAGAGCTGCTCACGTTCAGGTGATGGAGATTGATCGCGACCTTATTGAACGCCTGGAAAAAAGGGAAGATCCCCGGCTGACGGTACAGGCAGGGGATGTTCTCAAGCTCGAATGGCGTCATTTTCTTGATCACCCGCCTTACGTTCTGGTGGCGAATCTTCCCTATAATATTTCGACCCAGGTTGTCTTCAAGCTCATTGACCATCGGGATCTGTTCAGCCGGATGGTGCTGATGTTTCAGCGCGAAGTTGGAGAGCGGCTGGTCGCTTCACCGGGTGGAAAGGATTACGGCATCCTCTCTGTTCTCAGTCAGCTCTGGTTTGATATTTCGACCGTCACGCTGGTTAAACCGGGAGCCTTTACTCCACCACCGCGGGTTGATTCGATTGTCCTCAACTTTTCCCCCCTCAAAACTCCCCGGGTCGATCCGGTCGATGAGACCCTCTTCAAACGGGTCGTCAAGGGAGCGTTTACCCAGCGGCGCAAGACGATTCGCAACAGTTTTCTCGCCAGTGGTTTTGCCGCTGAAGAGATCGATTCTGCCCTGCTGTTCGCCGGAGTGTCTCCCGTTTGCCGAGGTGAAACATTGTCGCTGCAGAATTTTTCAGATCTCACCCGATTTTTCTCACAAAAAATAAATTAAAAACTACGGAACATCCCTTGATAACTGGCAGAGCGTGGTTTATTCTTTCAGCTGTTGTTACCAATAATTCCGTTGGCAGCAATTGTTAAATCCTTCTGGTGATATAGGGAGACGAGCATGAAAGTGACAGTGACCCGTGGTGGTCAGACGTCAGCAGAACGTGATCAGCTTTTTCAACGTGAAACCATCGAACAAGAGTTGATCCGTCAGGGTCAGGCAGCAAATTTACCTGTCTGTCTGAATTTGGCAAATATCTTGCGGCAGGAAATCCCCGAAAATTTTCTGTTTCAACTTTCACTGCCTGAAATGGTTGAGAACCTGCTTCAGGCAAACGATTTTCTTTCCCGGAGAGAATCCGACGAAATAAAGGTTTTACTAAAACCACAAAAAAATCCCGGCCACTATTATCTTTTTACCAACTCGCCCGATGCGAATCACATATTCTTTTCCCTGCAGGAATATCTGCACCGCAGATCACTCCATTTCAGGGTGGTCTGTCATCCCATTCTCTCGGTGCTTCGTGAGGATGGTGAGCTGAAAGAGGTCGCAGAGGGGGGCGGTGACCTGCCTCAGGAATCGTTTGTCTGGATGGAACTGCAGCGATTCTCGGATCAGCTGTCTGACGGTCTTGAAAAGGCCATCAGAACAATCATCTCTTCGACCGTGACCATCTATAAAGATCGGGCTGCAATGCTGGACAAAATATCGGCATTGGCCGATATCGAGGAGCTGAAGCAATATCAGGATCTTTATGACTGGCTGAAGCAGGAAAACTTTATCCCTGTTGCAACCCGCAGCTATGTTTATCCCAAGGATTCCGGGGTCGACGGGTTTACCGAAGAAACCGCTGAATCCCTTGGTTTAAACGAATTTTACGATAAAGCGTTCTACAAAGGTGGAAAGCCTTTCCCCCTGACCCCCGATAAGGTTTTTCCTCTGCTTGGTCATGGAAAGAATGTTGACCTTGAAAAAACCGATTTCCGCTGTCCATTGCACCGCTTTGAGCGTCTGACCTACCTCGGTTTTCGGCAGGAACTCGCCGATAATAAATACCGTGAGCACTGTTTCTTCGGTTTTTATACCCAGAAAAGTCTTGATGAGAATGCCTTCACCATCCCTGCGTTACGGAAGCGGATAGAAAAAGCGCAGCAGGAGCTGAAGATTCCTCACGACTGTCACAATTATCGTAAAACAATTCAGATTATCAACAGTTTCCCCAAAATAGAATTGTTCCTGATGGGTGACGTTGAACTGCGCCGGATGATGCGGTCTTTCATTCAGATGCACCGTCAGGCGGGGGTTAAGGTCATTGTCGCTCCAAGTGCAGCAGAGGCCGCATTGACACTGATGCTGATTATGCCGAATGACTATTATCTGCCGGAGCACATAGAACGGATGGAAATTTATCTCCGCCGTTATTTCAAGGCAACAGCTGTTGAGTCACGGCTGATTCACCTTGCTTCCGACTACCTGAGTCTCCATGTCGATCTGCAACTGCAGAAAAAAGAGGTGAAAATTGATCTGGCCCAGCTTGAACAGGGGCTGACTCGCGTCACAATGCCGTGGAAGCTGAAATTCCGGGCACTGCTGGAAAAAAGTCTGCCGGAAAACTCTTTCCCTGTCTGGGAACGCTACAGTAAAGCTTTCAACAAAAATTACCGGGCCCGGACCCATCCCCGTTTTGCGGTGCGTGATGTCCACAATATTGAGAAACTGTTGCGCGATCGGCAGGACTCCTTTGATCTCTGGGGACCGTTCCACGAAGACGATGATTACTATCGTCTCCAGTATTACAGTTTCAGCCGCAGCTACTTGAATGACCTGATGCCATTCTTGCAGAATCTCGATCTGTGTGTGCTTCACGAAGTCGATTCGGATCTTGAAGTCGATTCGGAACAGATCTTTATCAAGAGTTTTGCGATCAAGCCGGCGGCAATCAACAGCTTGCCCATCAAGCAGATTAAGCCGCTGCTGCTCGAGACCCTGCTGGCACTGCGTAATGGCGATGTCGAAAATGATTATCTGCACCGGCTGCAGCCATTGACCGGTCTGTCGTGGCGTGAAATCGATGTGTTCCGCGGTTATCGCAGTTATTATTTCCAATTGGGCAGTCCCTTCACCAAGAAACGGGTTGCTGACGCACTGGTTAATAATGCCAAGGTTGCCCATCTTCTCTACCGCTACTTTGAGGGACGGTTCAAGCCGGCAGCAGAGTTAGCTGACCCGATGACCCGTGAGCTTGAGGTTTTGTCACCCATCCGGCAGGAGCTGTTGACAGCCCTTGAGGCGGTCTCGGATCCCAACGAGGACAAGATTTTGCGGACGATGTTCAATCTGATTGATTCGACAATCCGCACCAACTTCTTCCTCCGGTGTCAGCAGGATGACTATTTCTTCTCCTTCAAGGTCAACACCCTTGGTATCATCGATATGCCATCGCCGCGGCCTCTCTACGAAGTGTATGTCCATTCGGCAAAGATGGAGGGCCTGCACCTGCGTGGTGGCAAGGTTGCTCGTGGCGGCATCCGCTGGTCGGATCGTCCCGACGATTTCAGAACCGAGGTTCTGGGTCTGGTCAAAGCGCAGATGACCAAAAATGCGGTCATCGTCCCCGAAGGTTCGAAGGGCGGGTTTATCACCAAAGAGAGCAGCCCTGATCGTGAGCAGATGGGAGAAATTGTCAAGGACGCTTACAAAACACTGATGCGCGGTCTCCTTGATTTGACCGATAACCGTGTTGGTGATGATATTGTTCAGCCCGAAGGGCTGGTCGTCTATGATGATTACGACCCCTACCTTGTTGTTGCTGCCGATAAGGGGACGGCTCATTTGCCCGATACCGCGAATGCCGTCAGTGAATCGTATAACTTCTGGTTGGGCGATGCGTTTGCCAGTGGCGGTTCGCACGGTTACGACCATAAAAAGCTCGGGATTACCGCCCGGGGTGCGTGGGAGAGCGTCAAGCGGTTGTTCCGTGAAATGGGTCACGACATCCAGAGTGAAGAGTTCACCGTTGTCGGTGTTGGCGATATGAGCGGCGATGTTTTTGGGAACGGAATGTTGCTGT
>CAZQFI010000036.1:0-1522 GCA_964592545.1 uncultured Geobacteraceae bacterium | reverse complement strand
GACAGACGGACAAATGTCTGCTGCAGATCGATCGCGGCATGGGGATCATAACCGGCCCGTGACATGTAGATCATCCCGTAATGGTCGGCTTCCCGTTCAGCATCCCGACCATACTTCTGAGTGATCAACTGTGCCGCAATTGCCGCCCCTCCCAGTGCCAGCTGACTGTATTCACTGTTATGTGACGCAATGCCAGCGGCAAGGATCGCTCCCTGCAACATCATGCCACGCTCCATCCCCTTGGCACCATGCCGGGCAGCGGCGTGAACAATCTCGTGTCCCAGAACAGCGGCAAGTTCGGCTTCGCTCTTCAATTCAACCAGCAAACCACGATTAACAACGATTTTCCCTCCCGGCAGCGCCCAGGCATTTGGAGTCGAATCGTTAATCACATTAAATTCATAGGGAAGTTTGCGATCACTGACCGCCGCAAGTGTTTGCCCGACCTCCCTGACATAGCTCACAACCTGTGGCGCCGCAGTATAATCTCCCCCCTGCATCTGCCGGCTGGGAAAATACTGTTTGTTGCCAATATCGATCTCTGTCGCTTCTGAAACCAGCGACAGTTCATTTTTCCCTGTGACCGGATTTACCGCACAACCCGTCAGGCAGAGCAGTAAAACACAACAGAGCAACAATAATTTTTTCTGCATATTTTCTCCAATATCTCTATAATTGTTGTCCATCTTCACCGAGAGTAGCATATTTTTTTCAATATGGAAAAAGAGGTCATTATGAAAATTTTATCCCTGTATTCACTGCTCTTCCTCTCACTGCTGGTCGCCCCCGCTTTTGCAAAACCGACCGCTGTCACCCTTTATCCACGGGGAGCAACGATCTTTGAACAGACGACAATCCCTGCGGGAGCTGAGGCTGTGTCCCTCCAGCTGCCTAACGTTGCCATCCAGAAATCGTTGAAACTTAAACTGATTGAAGCCTCCGGACAGCGCATCGGCGGAATCGAGTTCGAGTCCATCCTTCCCGATACCTCGGCATTTCAGGAGCTGCAGAACAGGATTGATCAGCTTGAAAAGGAGATCGCCAACGTGACAGATCAGCTTGAATCAAACAAGCGGACTCTGGACTACTGGAAAAATCAGCAGGACCTGCCGATCAAAACTCTGGCCGATGTCCGGGCAATGGGAAAAATCATTCACGATGAGAGCATCACCCTGCTGCAAAATTCCACGCAACTGGATCGGCAGAAAAAAGACCTGGAACAGCAGCGCGATGAAGCCCGTAACACGCTGCAGCAGAAAACGGGGAAAAACCAACGTCGCTGGAAAGTCACCATCAGGCTGACCGCACCCGCTTCAGACAATATTGATATGGTGTACAGCTACAGGGTTCGTCAGGCAGGCTGGTCGGCGGACTACACATTGAATGCGCTGCCAACTCAAAAGAGAGTTGAATGGACGTGGACGGCCCGGATTTCGCAGCAAACCGGAATTGACTGGAACGGTGTCAAACTGAAAATAGCGACCGCCGAACCGGTTTTTACTCTGACACCGCCAAATCTCGG
>CAZQFI010000035.1:0-2782 GCA_964592545.1 uncultured Geobacteraceae bacterium | reverse complement strand
TCATGCAGGAGCTGAATAAATTTAAACAGTAAGAGAGACAGACACACCTTCAGAGAAAATGACCACAAAAAATACCGCCAGTTGGATAATCTAGCGGTATAAATTTTTCCAGCAATTTTCAAAAAAATCAGAACGGGATTTCATCGTCAGGATTAAAAACCGGTTCTTCGAAACCGCCACCCGATTGCTGATGACCACTACCGGTGGCCGGTTGGCTTTGATTGTATCCCTGGGTCTGACCACCCTGATTATAGTTCTGACTCTGACCGCCACCACCCTGCTGATTATCATCGCGGCTGCCGAGCATCTGCATTTCGTTGATGACGACTTCGGAGATGTAACGTTTGTTGCCATCCCGATCATCGTAGGAACGGTTCTGGATTTTCCCCTCGACATAAATCTGCTTCCCTTTATGGAGATATTTTCCACAGATCTCTGCCAGTTGCCGCCATGCGACAATATTGTGCCACTCGGTTTTTTTCTGTGGATTGCCATCGCGATCCTTGTAACGCTCGGTCGTCGCCAGAGAAAAGGTTGCAACAGCTGTTCCCGACGGGGTGTAGCGTAACTCGGGATCTTTTCCCAGATTTCCAACCAGAATAACTTTATTGACCGACATATCTGCCTCCTATGTGAAGATATAAAGTACAATAAGAATTTTCATACAAAAAATGACCTGCGTATACTACATGGTTAAAAACCAAAAGGCAAAATGGAATAGTCCTTGTGCCTGAAGTTCTCCGGAAGCTATTTTGAACCCCTCTCCGTCAGGTTAAAGGAGCAAAATATGAAACTCATCATTGGCAATAAAAACTACTCAACGTGGTCACTGCGTCCATGGTTGCTGCTGCGTGCCTTCAACCTTCCCTTCGATGAGGTTCAGGAATCGCTGGCGGCCGAGGGGATCAGGGAACGCTTTCTGAAGTATTCAGCGGCAGCAAAGGTTCCAGTGCTGATTGACGGTAACCTGACAGTCTGGGACTCTCTGGCCATCTGCGAATACGTGTCCGAACAATATCTTGAGGGGAGGGGGTGGCCAACCGATCCGGCATTGCGGGCCGAAGCACGCTCAGTGACTGCCGAAATGCATTCCAGTTTCACGGCCTTGCGGAGTGAACTGCCCATGAATTGCCGGGCAATCCGCAAACTGGACCCGTCAGTTGGGGCGCTAAAAGATATCGAGCGGATTGATACTATCTGGTCGGAGTGCCAACAAAAATACCGTCAATTCGGTCCCTGGTTATTCGGTGAGTTTTCAATTGCCGATTGCTTCTACGCCCCGGTGGTGCTGCGATTCGCAACCTACAATATTCAGATCTCCTCTACGGCACAACAGTATGCCTCAACGCTGCTCCGGCATAAAAATATGGTTGAATGGGTGGGTACCGCCAAACGTGAAACCGAAATTATCCCGGAAGATGAAGCTGGGACACCATGCTGATTCGATAACAATAACAATTTTCAGCCGAATCATTTGACGAAATCCTCCCCGAATCAGTATCATGTCCCGTTGCTATCAGTTTCGGAGGGTTGTTCGTGCTGCGCACCCTGTTTTTCTACATCACATTTTTCCCATGGACGTTTTTGTCGGCGATTATCGCACTGCTTACATCGCTGATAAGTCCGGAGAAAACCCATCAATTTGTCCATTTCTGGGGACGGATTTGTCTATTCCTGGCCGGGTTGAAAATTGAAGTTAAAGGCTCTGAAAATATCCCTCCCGACGGCCCGGCAATCTATGTCTCCAACCATCAGAGTAATTTTGATATTCCAATTATCTATAGTGGGTTACCTATCCCATTCAACTGGTTGGCCAAAAAAGAATTATTCAAAATTCCCCTGTTCGGTCTGGGGATGAAACGGAATGGGAATATCCCGATTGACCGTTCCAACAGAAAAACGACCATACACAGCATCATCATTGCTGCACAACGGATCAAAGAGGGAACCTCAGTTGTTATTTTTCCCGAAGGAACCCGTACGCCCGATGGCGACCTGCAGGAATTTAAAAAGGGGGCACTGCTGATTGCCGCAAAAGCTCAAGTCCCGGTCGTTCCAATCGTCATTCACGGCAGTTACATCATCCAGCCCAAAGACCGGTGGCGAATTGAACCAGGAACAGTTGTTTTGGAGATCCTTCCACCGCTTCCGACAAACGATTTAAAAACCCGCGACATTGATCAGCTGACCGAAAAGATTCATCGTCTGATTGCTGCCAGCCTGCAAGGAGCATCTGCCCATGCCTGACCATCTTTCTACTGAACTGCACATCCTCCCCTTTGGCGGGCTGGGTGAAATCGGGATGAACATGCTGGGAATCGAGTTTGAAGAAAAAATTCTTTTGATCGATTGCGGCCTGATGTTCCCTGAAAGCTATATGTTCGGCATTGATCTGGTCCTTCCCGATATCAGCGTTCTCGAAGAGCGCAGAGACGATATTGTCGGGCTGGTTCTGACCCACGGCCACGAAGATCATATTGGGGCCATTCCGTTTCTGTGGGAAAAACTCGGAGAACCGACAATTTATGCGACCCGGCTGACACTGGGTCTATTGCACAATAAATTGAATGAATTTGAGCTCGACCACCGGGTTGACCTGATCGAAATCGAACCCCGCAAAGCATTTGACCTGTCCCCTTTTACGGTCGAACCTTATCGGGCTGCCCACTCGATTGTTGACGGTGTCGGGCTGTCAATCAAAACAGCCGCTGGAACAATTATCCACACCGGCGATTTCAAAATTGATCAGACTCCCGTTGACGGAGAGAACACCGATCTGGCC
>CAZQFI010000034.1:0-5926 GCA_964592545.1 uncultured Geobacteraceae bacterium | reverse complement strand
GATCAACAACCACCTCACCTTTGATTGTTCCAACAGACAAAACAGCAGCCTGTGGCGGCATAATAATCGCACCGAAAGATTCAACCCCAAGCATTCCCATATTGGTGACTGTGAACGTTGCACCACTGATATCCTGCTCGGTGAGAGCCCCTTCTGACATTGTTTTATCTATCAGTTCGTGAGCCTTGTGACTGATCTGCAGCAGATCCAGGGTTTCGCAGCGGTGTAAAACCGGGTAAAACAAACCACGATCGGTTGCCGTTGCGATGGCGATGTTAATTTCAGAAATTTCAACTCCCCGCTCTCCGTCCCAACTTGCATTTACCCAGGGATGCTCACTCAGTGCCCTAGCTGTTGCCGCTAGAATAAAGTCATTAATCGTCACACCAAGATCGTGACGCAGACAAACAACATCAGCCATATCGACCGAGACGGTGACGTACACATGGGGAATAGATTGCCATGCCTGCTCCATCTTTTTTGCCAGTAAACGCCGTATCTTCACCGACTTCACCCGATCATGGGGTTGAGACATGGAGACTTTCTGACCATAGGCAGTCTCGCTGTTCAGACTGTGGTCAGCAAAAGAACGATTGCTTTTAATATCAGCAAGGAGGATTCGTCCCTGAGCGCCACTCCCCTTTATGGACGCCGGGTCGATTCCCAGTTCAGCAGCCAGCTTCCGTGCCGCTGGAGAGATTTTTGAACCCTTCGCTGTTGTTTTCTTATCCTTCGTCATCACGTCATCTCCCGATGCAATTAACACTCAGCAGCAATGAACCTGTTCGTCACAAACGCCACAACGCCGGCAACCCGGGGTACAAGGTGGCGTCATTCTTTGCCGACAGGCCTGCTGATATTCGTACCAAAGGTAGTCCTTTCTGAACCTCTGATCAATAATATCCCAAGGGAACAGTTCACGATACTCCCGCGGCCGATTGACATAAAATTCGACATCCAATCCAACCTTTTTACATGTCTGCCTCAAATTAGCACCACCAGCCAAAATTGGCAGGAGTGCCCCAATCCGGCGATCACCGCGGGAGAGGAATGTCTGCAAGGCCGCACCGCGCAGAGACTCACTATTCATCCGGCAGTTATGAATTCGTGAAACAGCCGCCTGCAAAAAACGTATTTTCTTTTTAAGACTTTTTTCCCTTTCCATCCCTGCCCACTGGAAAGGGGTGAACGGTTTGGGAATAAAGGGATTAACGCTCAAAATCAGATTCCCCATCTGGCCCCGTTTTCGTCCTGCTTCTCTCCAGATTGCCGCTATCTTCTCCGTCAGGGCAATAATGTCCTCGACATCACGCTGCTCCTCTTCAGGAAACCCGATAATAAAATAGAGCTTCAGATTACGGATACCACCAGCGGCCATCATCTGAACCGACGTGAGAATCTGTTCTTCACTGATTCCTTTGTTAATAAAATCCCTGAGCCGCTGACTGCCCGCTTCGGGAGCAATGGCAACGGTTTTATGTCCGGCCCGAGACAACAGTGCGACCTCGTCAGGAGTGAGGGCATCCAGGCGGATACTCGACATCGACAGCTGTCCGTTGCGGTCAAGAATCCCCTGCTGCAGTTCCTGAATATTGGAGTAATCGGCAACCGCCGCCGCAACAAGGCCAATCCGGTTCCGCTCACACAATCCAGCATCAACCTGTTCGAGCAGATTATCGAGACTTCGCTCCCGCGGCGGCAAATAGACAAACCCGGCGGCACAGAAACGGCAACCACGTGAACAACCGCGAGACACCTCGGTCAATGCCATCTGACCAAATTCAGTTGCCTCGGTTTGGATAAAACTACGGCTGGCAGAGGCGTCCAGGTCGGCAAGAAACTGTCTCTGAACCTGTCCGGGAACCCCACCTTTAGGATTCAAACTCAGCAGTTCACCCGCTTCATTATAGACGGGGGCATAAAAACTGGGGACATAAATTCCCGGCAGAAAAGCGAGATTCTCCAGCAGTTCCTTGCGTCCCGCCTCTGCATTCAACAGAGCATTCAACAAACCCGGGAGAATTGGTTCCGCCTCGCCAACCGCGACAAGATCGACAATATCAGCAAGGGGTTCAGGGTTGATAAACGCGCACACACCGCCAAATAACACCAACGGGTACGACTCATCCCGTTGTGCCGCAAACAGGGGGATATCGGCTAACGCAAAAATTGTCGGGAGATTGAGATAATCGTTCTCAAAGGAGATCGAAAAAGCGAGCAGATCAAATTCACCAAGTTGCCGCCCCGACTCGAGGGAACACAGCGGCGCCGACAACGCATCCCGCTCGGGAAGAAAAAACCGCTCACACAGACAGTCATCACGCTGATTGAGCAGATGATACACGGTCAGAAAACCGAGATTGCTCATACCGTGATGGTAAGTATTCGGGTAGATCAGGGCAACCCGGTAACGCCCCTCGTTCCAGGAGTGAGAAACAACCCCCGTTTCATCCGGCAGCTCCTGCCGCTTCCCGAAATTTTGTTTTTTAACCATATATCCTGACAATCATAGCTAAAAATTGAACCAGAACCAGCGACGTTGATGCCTGTGGCTATTTAAGCAGCCGTGAGATAATTTCCCGGTATTTTGTTTCAATAACGTGACGTTTCTTCTTCAGCGTGTTGGTTAACTCCTCACCCATCTTGAATTCCTTATCGAGGAGATGAATGTTCTGAAGCTTTTCAAACGGCTTAAAACCGTGTTTAGGATGAAGCAGACGATTGATTTCTGTTTTTACCCGGCTGAGGACCTGCCGGTCTGACAACATTTCGGTATCTTCACCCGCAACGTTGCGCCCTTTACCGCTGATAAAATGGCGCAGTTGTTCAAAATCGGGAACAATCAGTGCTCCAAGCCCCTTTTTATCCTGACCGACCAGCACCGCATCGGCAACAAAGGGTAATTTCGTTATAGCCGACTCAATCCGGCTCGGATCAACATTTTCGCCACTGGCAAGGACAATAATCTCTTTCGACCGGCCGGTGATCACCAGCTCACCTGTCACCGTTAATTTTCCCAGATCACCCGTCTTGAAGAAACCATCGTCGGTAAATGCTTTTTCGTTCTCCTCATCATTCTCGTAATAACCGGGGAAAACCTGTTCTCCCCGCACCTGGATTTCTCCGACCTCTCCGGGAGGAAGAATCTCCCCGCCATCACCGACAATCCGCAGCTCGGTCCCCTCTACCGGGGGGCCTAATGTTCCGAAAACATCGCAGCTCACCGACCGTCCCGCAATTGCCGGAGCACATTCGGTCATCCCGTAAGCATTAACAATCCGGATACCGATAGCATCAATCCACTCATCAAGGTAGGGAGGAAGGCTCCCGCCACCGCTGATGGCAATGCGCAACCTGCCACCAAATTTTTCCTGAACCAGCTTCAACTTTCTTTGGGCGATGAGGTTCAGCGGTGCCAGCAGAACAACCATGATGATCGCCTTCAACTTGCGTCCCAGCCGTGAAAAAATTGATGGCACCTCAAATACCGGGAGTTGATCGTGCAGGACACGCTGATAATATTTATAGCGGGATGAGATTCGGACCAGTTGCCTGAATAACCCGGCCTTGCGCGGGTTCTGTTTTTCGAGGGTCTGATTGATTTTACTGTACATCGACTCCCATAAACGGGGGACTGTCGCAACCAGGGTCGGTTTATATTTTTCCAAATCGGCCGCAAATGTTTTAATCGCTGAATAGACGATACAGCACCCCGCCGAAAGGGCGACATATTCTGCTGCACGTTCAAAGATATGCCAGCTTGGTAATATGGAAACCCAGCGATCACTCTCTTCAAGAGCGATCAAAGCAGGTAAGTGACGAACGTTGTACATGATATTACGATGGGTCAGGAGAACCCCTTTCGGAACTCCTGTCGTTCCGGATGTATAGATCAGGGTAAAGACATCCTCCGGCTCTATCGCGTATCGCTGAGCAACAAATTTTTCGGTATCTGCCTGACTGATGCTCCGATCTTTAAGGATATCATTATAGCTGTAAACATGATCAAACCACTTGTGCGTCTTTCCCCCTTCAATAACAAAAATAGCCTTAAGTCTTTTCAGCTTCCTCAGCATCTCTTCGTGAGCCGTCAACAGGGTTTCCGTTTCGATGACCAGAAATTCACATTCGGCATGATTGAGGATAAATTCGAGTTCACGTGTCGGGGTATCGCTGCCCCGCGGAACACTGACAGCTCCCAGTGAAACGAGGGCAAAGTCGGTGACAATCCAGCCGTAGCGATTGTCCGATAGCAACATCACCTTACTCCCCTTACGCACCTTGTGGGAATTGAAAGCTTTGGCGAGAATCAGGATGTCTTCAAAGAGTTTTTCGTAACTGACTTCAAATTCATTGTCACCGGAACGGTAGATAAATGCAGGGCGGGAAGCAAATTGAGTGCTGCTGTTGAGCAGCATATCAAAAAGAGTCCCTTTTTGCGGTGCTGAATCTGGCATAGCAACAACCTGTCTGAAAAGTTGAGAAGAGGCCCGCTTAATGTACCATTCTCCAGGAAATGATTCGAGTGTTTCTGTGGCAAAAGAAAAGGGGCCACAAAGTGGCCCCGTTGACGAGGGAGTCGTCGGGAATTCATAACAACGTACAGACAGCTGTACATCTGCCGGGCGGAGAACCGGCGTGCATCACATTCAAACAGAGGAGGAGAACCCTTTTAAAACAAAAATCAGATCGACCTACGGCAAACTAATCGACCCGCCGACGTAAAAATGTCGGAATATCAAACTGCTCATCATCAACAAACATGTCACGCGTCTGGTTCAGAATATCGCGTGACCGACGACTGCTGGGGGCAACAGGCTGCTGATTACGAATATGAGTCGGGACATCAAAATCAACCTTTGATGCAATCTGTGACAGGGTTTGAGCACGCTGATCAATAATATCGGTAACGGGGGGCTGTTCTTCAACGGCAGAGCCGAACCCGGTTGCGATCGCTGTAATCTTGATTTTATCACCGAGGTTTTCATCAATGACCAGACCGACGATAATGTTGGCATCTTCATGTACTTTTTCGTGAATGATCGTTGAAGCTTCCTCGAACTCCTCCATTGTCATACTGGATGACCCGGAAATATTGACGAGAACACCCATCGCGCCTGAGATATCGACTTCTTCGAGTAACGGACTGCTGATTGCACTGTGGGCTGCTTCAGCTGCGCGACGCTCCCCTTCAGCCATTCCAATTCCCATCATCGCCATACCACGGTTACTCATAACCGTTCTGACATCGGCAAAGTCAACATTGATCAGGCCTTCGGTTGTAATCAGATCAGAAATCCCCTGAACCGCCTGACGCAAAACGTCGTCGGCAGGCTTGAAGGCATCGAGAATACTCATATTTTTACCGGCAAGTCCCAGCAAACGATCGTTGGGGACAACGACAAGTGAATCGACGACTTCACGCAATTCGGCAATCCCGGCATCGGCACGTTGCATCCGCTGACGCCCTTCGCGGGTAAACGGTTTGGTGACAACACCAACGGTCAGCGCCCCCGCCTCTTTTGCAGCAGCAGCAATAATCGGCGCCGCACCGGTTCCGGTGCCACCACCCATTCCGGCAGCGGCAAAAATCATGTCGGCACCTTCGAACATTTCGACCAGACGTTGTTTATCTTCTTCGGCAGCCTGACGACCGATTTCGGGATTTGCCCCGGCGCCAAGACCTTTAGTGAGATGACCACCCAACTGGATTTTCATTGAAGCATCGCTACGCCGCAATGCCTGTGCGTCTGTATTGGCGGCGAGAAATTCGACCCCCTCAACATTGCAACGAATCATCGTATTAACGGCGTTACCGCCACCTCCACCAACACCGATGACCTTAATTTTTGCAGCTTGATCCAATGCCGCTTCGAACTGGAACATGACTCCCTCTTGACTAGGCATAATGCCCTCCCTGTGCTGC
>CAZQFI010000033.1:0-9436 GCA_964592545.1 uncultured Geobacteraceae bacterium | reverse complement strand
TCCACAGCGCCTCGTGGAGTTCCCGAAGCCCCCCTTCCCCCTCTTTCAGATTCGGTTCAAGGAGATAAACCGAAGACCCATATTTCTTCTTCCGCTCTTCACGCTCTTCGAGCTTCAATTTAATGTACGCCTGGGTATTCTGACTGAGCATCGTCTGACCGACGGTGCGGCTGAACGTTTCAAACAGATAGGAGTTACCGGCGATAAATCTTGCGTCAAGAAGGGCCGAGCGGACGGTATTATCGTGTGCCTCTTCAAGACATTCATCAGCAGAACGGACACTGTATCCGACATCGAGGCGCAAATCCCAGAGGAGATAAAGCATACGGTCAGAAATGACCTGCGCTGCCCCTTTGCCGCGTGCTTCATAGAAAAACATCAGATCGAGGTCGGAGCGGGGATTCATCTCCGCCCGCCCATAACCGCCGAGAGCAATCAGGGTGCAACCGGCAAGTTCATCCTCATCCAGATCAAACGAGATTGCGGCATAGAGGCATCGGTTCAATGTATCGAAAGTTGAGGTCAATTCCTCGACAACCTGTCGCCCTGAGCAACCGGCATCACACAGTTGCTGTATCCGTTCCAACTGTGCATCGATAAAACGACGGGCCTGTTGCAGAAGAGCCTCTCGACTCTCTTCAAAACGGCACATCGAGGCAAGAAAGTCAGCGGGGAAAATTGTCCTGGCAGCCGGCGTCATCGTTTGGCAACCCGATCGACGGACAGCGAATAATTTTTTACCCCTTTAACAATCGCAGCCGCCACACGTTGCTGATATGTCTTCGTTCGCAGCCGCTTCTCCTCTCTGGTATTACTGATAAATCCCGACTCAATCAGAACCGAAGGCATCGTCGCGCCGAGAAGCACGTGAAACGGTCCCTGCTTGACGCCCAGGTCTTTGACCCGGCTGTAATGCTTGCGTAAACCACCCACAAGGGCCTGCTGAACCTCCGCTGCCAAACGGCTCGATTCGTTAATTTTAGCATTCGCCATCAGATCAAACAGAATCGCTTCGAGATTGCCAACCTCCTGCAAACTGGTGCCATTCTCCCGGGCAGCCACCTCTGCAGCCTGATTATTTTTTGACAGGTTCAGAAAATAGGTCTCCATCCCGTAAGCTTTTCCGTTGGAGGTGGCATTGGCATGAAGGGAAATAAACAGATCGGCACCAACCCGGTTGGCATATTCGGTCCGCTCCCGGAGCTTCAGATAACGGTCAGTTGAGCGGGTCAAGAGAACTTTTACCCCAAGCTGTTTTCGCAACTCCTTCGCCAGTGCTTTTGCCATCCCCAGGGTCACATCTTTCTCGTACACTCGGTGCGGTCCGATCGCCCCGGGATCTTTCCCGCCGTGCCCGGCATCGACAACAATCAGCCGAATCCCCTCATCGTGCCGTTCCTGCGGAACATGCAGAATAACCTGTCGGTCCGAAGAGGTTCCAAGGATAGACGCAATTGAATCATCCTCAGCAATTGCGCTGCTCTGGCTCAATTTTCCGGCGGTCAGTGCGACACTGCGGGGTTTCCCCTTGATATCGATGACCAGACGGGAAGGGTTATCAAGGGCGGCCAGCTTGTATTCTGCCACCTTGTTTAAATCGAGAACGACCCGAACCCGCTGGGCATCAAACTGACTCGCTCTGACCTGCTTGACAAGTCCATTTCGAATCGGGATCAATGTCTCCAAACCGGCAGACAGTTTTGTGTAGAGAAGGTCAAAATAGAGGCGCGGGTTCTCCCCTTTCAAATAGTGCGGGTTGGTAACAACCGGTGCTGTCAGATCAAAGACAACCCGTGTATATTCGGGTCCACTCCAGTAGCGAATCTTTTCAAGCTGAGGGGACTGCCCCTTCAGCTGATGGTCGTGCCGCTTCACTTTCGGCGTGCCGGTCCTTGTTGTCATCGTCAGGGCTGACAGCGCTGTCAGCCTCTTCTGGGCCCGTCCGGCCATATCACTCGATGGCATCTGCAGCGCCAGCCGCCGATAATATTCAAGGGCCGTCCCTTCATCGTGAAGCTGAGATTCCGCCAGCTGACCGGCGAGAAACAGCGCATCATCAGCCAGATGACTTTTGGGAAACCGGTCAACCATGATGAGGTAATGGTCGATCGCAGCGTGAGCATCTTTTTTACTCCCGGATGCGCGAGCGAGACCATCACGAACCCGTGCGGCGAGGAAATAAGCGCGTTCAATATCTTTATCCCACGGTCGTTGCTCAATGAAGTGATCAAAACGACTGATCAGCTTCTCCCAGTTGGTTCGCTGACGTTGCAGTTGTGACGATTTAACCAGCTGCTGGTAGTCACTGCGTAAACCCGAAAATTGTTCCGCGAAAGTCTTTGCCGGGATGAGAGTGACAACCGTGACAAAAAAGAGGAGAAATATAATAAAATGTTTAAATTTCATCGGTTAGAGCATCTTTTTCAGTTCGTCCAGTAACGTTAATGCTTCGATTGGAGTCGTCGTCGCCACATCAATGGCTTCAAGGCGCGAACGGATCTCACCGTCCCCAGCAGCAAACAACGACAGCTGCGCATCCGGAGCCTTCTTTTCCCGGTGTTTGCTTTCACCCAGCCGGGGTTCACCCGAACGGACAAACTCCCCCGATTCGAGGTTATGGAGAATCTCTTTCGCCCGCTGAATGACAACTTCGGGCAACCCGGCCAATCGGCCAACCTGAATACCATAGGAGCGGCTGGCACTTCCGGCAACAATCTTTCTCAGGAAAATGATCTGATCGTTCCACTCCTTGACCGCAATATTGTAATTCCTGATCCGCTCACGCGTCAGCGGCAGATCGGTCAGTTCATGGTAATGGGTTGCAAACAGTGTCTTGGCAGCAACATCCGGATTGTCATGAAGATACTCCGCCACCGACCAGGCGATGCTGACCCCGTCAAACGTCGATGTACCACGTCCGATTTCATCGAGAATAATCAAGCTGCGCGGGGTTGCATGGCGCAGAATGTTTGCCGTTTCATTCATTTCGACCATGAATGTCGACTCACCTTTTGCCAGATTATCACTTGCTCCAACCCGAGTAAAGATACGGTCAACAACACCAATCTGTGCCTTTTCTGCGGGAACATAGCTCCCGATCTGGGCCATCAGGGTGATCAGGGCAACCTGCCGCATAAAGGTTGACTTCCCCGCCATATTCGGCCCGGTAATGATCAGCAACTGATTTTTATCGGTATCCAGCTGCACGTCGTTCGGGACAAAGGCCTCCTTGAGTGGCATCCCCTCAACAACCGGATGACGACCGGAAACAATGGAAATCGTGCCGGAATCATCAATCTGCGGACAGACGTAATTACGCTCATGCGCCAAATCGGCGAGTGCCAGCAACGCATCCAGACTGGCCAGAGCATCGGCTGTCTGCTGAATTCGACTCCCTTCTGCCGTTGCCTGCAGCCGAACCTGCTGGAACAGATTGTACTCAAGCTCAACCATCCGCTCTTCGGCACCAAGCACCTTGGCCTCATACTCCTTGAGCTTTGGCGTGATAAACCGTTCCGCATTTGTCAACGTCTGTTTACGGTGATAATCCTCGGGAACCCGGTCGAGATTTCGGTGTGTTACCTCGATGAAATAGCCGAAAACCTTATTATATTTAACCTTGAGCGACGGAATACCGGTCCGTTCCCGCTCCTCAACTTCGAGGGCGGCGATCCACCCTTTGCCATCGCGGCTGATTGCCCGCAATTCATCAAGCTCATCGTTATAGCCCGCCTTGATAATCCCACCATCCCGCAAGACAAATGGCGGATCATCAACAATTGCCCGATCAAGCAGAGAAGCGAGTTCAGGAAGGAGATCAATCTGCTGGCGGAGATTTTTAAGATAATCACTCTGCAGAGAGCTGAGTAAATCGTCAATTTGCGGGAGTTTTTCGAGCGAAGCGCGCAGTGCGGACAAATCTTTTGCGTTGGCGCTTGCCATGGCGATTTTACTATTGAGGCGCTCCAGATCGTAAACACCGTCAAGAACTTCGATCAGTTCAATCCGCTGCAAACTGTCATCAACCAGTTCACTGACCCCATTCTGCCGTTGCTGAATCAGGGTCTGATCAACCAGTGGATAGTGAATCCAGTGGCGCAGTGTCCGCCCTCCCATGGCAGTGACTGTCCGGTCAAGCACCCCGAGGAGCGAACCACGTTTTTTGCCATCATGCAACGTAGCAGTCAACTCCAGATTGCGCCGGGTTGAATCATCCAGAATCATAAAATTCTGGGTATGATAGGTCTGCAGCGGTCTGATATGGCGCAGCTCTTCCTTCTGCGTCTGCTGCAGATAGTAAAGAACCGCAGCGGCGGCCTGCTGAGCCGCAATCAGATCGGCGCAGCCAAATGATTGCAATCCCGAAACGCCGAAAAAAGTACAGAGTTGCTCGGTCGCGTAATCGCTTTCACACACCCAGTCGGGGAGGAAATTACACATCACGTCCTCAAGCGGGTGACCAATCTGCCGTTTCAGTTTCCGGCTCTCATCGTTATCACAAAAAAGGACTTCGCGTGGTCGCAGTGAACCAAGTTCACTTTCGATCTGAGCAAGAGTTTCCAGTTGAGCAACACGAAATTCACCGGTGGTAATATCGATATGGGCAATACCGTAGCAGTCGTCAGCGGCAACAATGGCCAGAAGATAATTATTCTCTTTCGGTTCCAGAGTCTCAGTATCTGTGACCAGACCGGGAGTCACAACACGGACAACTTCACGTTTGACGATCCCTTTGGTTGTTTTCGGGTCTTCAACCTGTTCACAGATCGCAACTTTGTAGCCGGCTGAGATGAGCTTGGCGATATACCCCTGGCTGCTGTGATATGGAATACCACACAGCGGAACGGAGTCCTCAACGCCCTTATTGCGCGATGTCAGGGTGATCCCGAGAACCCGTGAAGCAACGACGGCGTCCTCCATAAACATCTCGTAAAAATCACCAAGCCGGAAAAATAGAATGGCATCCTGATAGTTGGCTTTTATTTCCAGGTATTGGCGCATGACTGGTGTTGCAGTTGACATCTAACATCCTGAAATAACGTAAAATTAACTCATATCTGTGTTTTATCTTATACAGGGCTTGGCATCCTAGCAAAGGCGCAACTTTAAGTAAATAGAACCTGCCGATATCTTCGTCTCGGCGGCTTGACCAAAGTTCTGTGCCAATGCTAGAAATTGATCAGCAGAATAGCCATCCACCTTTGACCTGATACAGGAATTAATAATGAGTCACTCCGATCCCGCTGAAGAAATCAACCTGTACGACCGTAATAACTACGACATCGATTCGTTTGATGATGAAATTCGTATCGACAAAACCTGCAAGGCTCTCCTGCAGGATTTCCACAAACACCTCTTGAACGACCGGAAACTGCCTCCGTTAAAGGCGGGGATGATGGCAAGTGGCGCCGATTTCTACCTGCGTGACTTCATGGTTGACCAGCTGCGGACAAATATTTTTGATATATCCCCCACACTGGTACGGCGATTTGCCGGTAACTGGTACATCATTACGACCTTGGAACCCAACATGACCGAGCTGAAAGACATCCTCACCGGTGTCAGCAGTTTTTATGCGTTCTGTGCCGACAAAAAAGTTGTGGATTCCGACGTTGCCACAGCAGTTGCTGAAGCCTGCCAGCAGCACGATTTTTACAAGCAGCGGATTGAGAGTTTCCACGCTATCAGCGGCGACGGCTTTATCGCGTGGAACGAGGTATGTTAGCGAACCGGGCTGTAACAAATGAGACATTATTGTGACAATGGCTAACCCAAAACTGCGGGC
This sequence comes from uncultured Geobacteraceae bacterium, assembly GCA_964592545.1. Taxonomy (GTDB): domain Bacteria; phylum Desulfobacterota; class Desulfuromonadia; order Desulfuromonadales; family Geopsychrobacteraceae; genus Desulfuromusa. The sequence continues at coordinate 3,651 of CAZQFI010000033.1, read as the reverse complement.
GGCAATCTTTTCGATCACCGGGGCACTGCTGCTGGCCATCATCAAACTGGTCACCGCCATTTTGAGTGGTTCGATGGCGGTGATGGCGTCAGCAATCGACTCACTCCTCGACATTCTGATGTCGGGGATCAACTATATGGCGATTCGCCAGGCTGAACAGCCCCCCGACCAGTCTCACCCCTTTGGTCACGGTAAATTTGAAACGTTGGCAACCCTGTTTCAGGCGCTGGTGATCAGCGGATCGGGTGGTTGGATTATCTACGAAGCAGTCTCCCGCCTTGGCAGCGGTAATCGGCTCGAAAACATTAATCAGGGGATCGGCGTCCTTGCCTTCAGTGCCGTTGTCTCGTGGGTTATTGCCCACCATCTGCGCAAGGTGGCCAGGCAAACCGACTCATCAGCACTTGAAGCCGACTCTCTACACTTCAGTATGGATATCTACAGCAACCTTGGTCTGATGGCAGGGTTATTGATGGTGCGCTGGTTCGATATTCACTGGCTTGACTCGGCACTGTCGATACTGGTTGCTTCGTATATTCTCCACGAAGCCCTTCAGTTGATAAAGCGGAGTCTGACCGATATTCTTGATCAGGAACTTCCTGATGAAATCCAGCAACAGGTCCACCAGTTGATCATCTCTCATGGCGGCCCCCTTGCCGGCTATCACGGATTACGGACCCGCCGCGCCGGCTCACACAAAATTATGGATTTCCATCTGGAAGTGTGTAAAGACATGAGCGTCGCCGAAGCACACAGACTGACCGACAGCCTTGAAAAAAGGATTATGAAGGAGATTCCCGGCGCCGACGTGATTATCCACGTCGATCCGTGCACCGTGAGAGAGTGTCCCGGACGAGAGAATTGTGAAATTGAGCAAAGCCGGGTTCCGGTCAAGTTTCACAATCTGTAAGACAAACAACCCCGTACTTCCGCTGACGTAAAAAATGCAGCACTTCAATCGATCTGAGATATGAGTGCTTCAGTCTCCCTGGGATGACTCCCCGATGGTGTCCAATGCCTGCTGAATCCGCTTCAGTGACCGCTCTTTCCCCAGTATTTGCAGGATATCGTAAATCCCCGGGCTGGCCGCGCCACCGGTCAGGGCAAAACGCAGCGGTTGGGCGACCTTGCCGAATTTCAACTCAGTTTCCGCCAGAATTTCGGCAAAAGCAGCTTCAAGTTTTTCCTCAACAAACTCATTGCAACTATCTAATTTATCAAGGATCGTTTCAAAAATAATCCGTTGCTCGGATTTGAGAAATTTTTTCGATCCCTTTTCAGTATAAATAACCGGATCGGCATAGTAGAACGCTGCGCCAGCAGCCATTTCAACCAATGTCGCTGAGCGTTCCTGCAGACTTTTCACCACCGCAATTAAATCGGGGCCAGCATCGATAGCAATCCCCTGGTCATTAAGAAATGGTTTCAACAACTCTGCCAGACGTTGCGGGTCACCGGTTTTGATATAATGACTGTTAAGCCACAGCAGTTTTTCCGGGTTGAACACTCCGGCAGAGCGACCGACATTATCAAGACTGAACTTCTCGATCAGGTCATCCATGCTGAAGATCTCTTCGTCGCCAAAGGACCAGCCGAGCCTGACCAGATAATTGACCAGCGCCTCAGGCAGGTACCCCATCTCCTGATACGCCATTACAGACGTTGCACCATGACGTTTCGACAAGCGCTTTTTATCAGAACCGAGAATCATCGGAACATGAGCAAACTCAGGAACTGCATAGCCCAGAGCTTCGTAAAGGAGGATCTGGCGGGGAGTATTATTGATATGGTCATCGCCGCGAATGACCAGATTGATTCCCATCTCGGCATCATCAATCACAACAACAAAGTTGTAGGTCGGAGTCCCATCGGTGCGCTGGATAATCAGATCATCAAGCTCTTCGTGGCGAAAACGGATCGGCCCCTTGATACGATCATTAAATGTTGTCTCCTCGCGCCCTTCGGGGAGCTTGAACCGCACTACATAGGGAAGGTCGGGTTGATCGGAACGATTGCGACAGGTACCGTCATACTTCGGCTTGCGCCCTTCAGCCCGGGCCTGCTCACGCTTGGCATCAAGTTCTTCGGGAGTACAGTAGCAGCGGTATGCTTTCCCTGCTTCGAGCAGTTGCTGCACCTTCTGCTGATAGAGATCAAAACGGTCCGACTGATAAAGCGGTCCTTCATCACACGACAAACCAAGCCACTCCATCGCATCAAGAATGGCATCGACCGATTCCTGGGTCGAACGGGCAACGTCGGTATCCTCGATTCGCAGAACGAACGTCCCCTGCTCTTTCCGCGCCAGCAGATAATTAAATAAAGCCGTTCGCGCCCCGCCGATATGAAGATATCCCGTTGGACTTGGTGCGAAACGAACCCGTAATTCAGACATAAAAGCTCCCTCTATGAACACATTCCCTCTCCCACGGGAGAGGATCAGGGTGAGGAAATATCAGATTATCCCTCATCCAACCTTTAACCACCTTCTCTCAAAGGGAGAAGGAACACTATTTCAAAATCAGCCCGGCATATCCGACCACCCGGCCATTATCACCATTGACCTGCCCCGAATGGGCATAATCGACCAACTGACATTCTACCGCACCTAAATCGTGAGCGGCCTCCATCACCACAACCGTCGGCAAGACACCACACATACTGATACCGTTGTCTCCAACCACCTGATAGAGGGCCCGGTGATCAAAACGGGTCATCGCTGTGATCGCCATAAAATCGAGCTGCTGTGACTCCTCAGCCGGGGCAAAGTGGTTCATGTCGGTACTGGCAAGCAGCAGGACCTCTTCATCCCACCCCGATATCACCTGCGCAATATCACGGCCCAACTCAAGACACTCATCCAGCGACAGCTGCCCCAGTGCAATCGGGACAATTTCAACTTGTGGCTGGCGCTTCTGCAGGAACGGCACCATCACTTCAAGAGAATGTTCGTGGTGGTGCGCCAGATCATCAATTTTAATCTTCGGGATAGCAGCTGTCAGTTTCTCACGCAATCGTTGAGCAACCGCAACCGTTCCCAGTGGTGTCCGCCAGCCATCAGCACCGCTGGCAGCGACATGTTCACCGACACCATGATGATTCGGCCCAAGCAAAATAACCTGTCGGGGAATATCGGCTATCGCGAACACCTCTCCGGCAATCCGCCCCGAGTAGATGTACCCGGCGTGCGGGACAATCATCCCTGTGACCGGGCGTGTCTCGTTTTTCAGATCAAGCAGCTCATCAATTTGAGCCGATAACTGCGACCGATCCGCGGGATAGAAACTCCCTGCAACTGCGGGTTGACGTATCATCAAATCCTCCACTCGCTCTGTGTCCATTACGATTTAAGTAGAATTTTCAGACCGACAAACATCAGTAAAACAGCGAATATTTTGACCAGTTTCGTTTGATTGGTGCGACTCGCTAATTTCACCCCAATTTTGGCAAACACAATCGTTAACGGCGCAACAATCGCCGCAACGAGAAGGTTAACATAACCGATGGAAAATGGCATCGCGCCGGGAGATCCCATCCCCAACCAGATATAGCTGCACACCGCTGAAAATGAGGAAACAACGATCAGCGCACTGGAGTTACCAATGGCAAGATGAATCGGCAGCTGCAGAAACATCAGCATCAGCGGAACAG
>CAZQFI010000032.1:0-2531 GCA_964592545.1 uncultured Geobacteraceae bacterium | reverse complement strand
CCTCTGCGCACTGGCGTATCTTTCAACCAGAAGAAAGCTGAATGGAAAACCGCAGATTGCAGCGATCATCACGCTTATCTGTTTAGGAGGATTGTTAACGGCATGTGGAGGCGGAGGCGGAGGTGGAGGCGGAGATTCATCTTCGGCGGGACACTCTGCCACAGATCCAGTCGCGCCAGCTGCGACGCTCTTTTCAGTCGATAAAGGGAGTAGCGATTATCACCAGGCGTACGATCTCGAAGCGGCAACCACCTATTACTGGAAAGTCGTTGCCACGGATACTCAGGATCCAAACCTGACCTATGAAAGTGAAGTGATCCAGTTTACAACGGAGAGCTTTTAACCGATCCGTTGTGTTACAACTGGTGCAACCCGTGTTTTTTCAGCAGATCGTAAAAGGTTGGTCGGCTTACAGCCAATTCCTCCGCCGCCTTGAGGATATTCCCCTGTGATCGCTCCAGAGCCTGTTGCAGCAGAGTCCGTTCGACCTGGCGGCGGGCATCTTTAAGGGTCATTCCGCTAAAACTGATTTCATCACGCGGAACAGAATCGGTTCCTGCGGATTGAGACTCCTCGGCGACCGCACTGTCCAGCGGTTTCTCCTCAAAACCAAGGTCGTGTGCTTCGATAATTGGACTGTCGGTCATCACAACCGCCCGCTTGATCTTGTTTTCAAGCTCTCTGACATTGCCCGGCCAGTCATAACGACGCAACCATTTGAGAGCGGGCGTGCTATAGCCACGGACTTTCTGGCCAAACTCCTGACCGAATTTCCGCAGAAAGATATTGGCCAGCAGTTCGATATCATCTCCCCGCTCTCTCAACGGCGGTAAATTAATCGTGATGACCCCGATTCGATAATAAAGATCTTCACGAAAGCTGCCTGCCGCTATCGACTCCACAATATCAACATTGGTCGCAGCAACAATCCGGGTATCAACAGGGATATCGGTCCGGCCACCAACCCGCTGGATCACCTTTTCCTGTAGGAATCTCAGTAACTTCACCTGAAGTAGCGGTGCCATTTCGCCAATTTCATCAAGGAAGAGAGTTCCCCCTTCAGCATACTCAATTTTTCCCTGGACGCGGTTCTGTGCACCGGTAAAAGCCCCTTTTTCATGGCCAAACAGCTCGCTTTCCAGCAAATTCTCGGGGATAGCACCACAATTGATGGCAATCATGCTGCCGGACTTCCGGATACCGCGATTGTGAATCGCTCGGGCAACGACCTCTTTCCCGGTCCCACTCTCTCCCAGAATCAGCACCGGAACATCAATCGACGCAACCTTCTTGATCATGGAAAAGACCTGCTGCATCTGTGGGCACTGTCCGAAAATCCCGCTGTAACCCTGTTCATTATCCTGCCCCGCCGATTGCTGCAAGCGACGGTTCTCTTCCTCCAGACCGGCGACATGAAATGCCCGGGAGAGGATAATTCTTAATTCATCAAGATTGATCGGTTTGTGGTAATAGTCGTACGCCCCCATATCGACAGCGGTCAAAGCGTTGGCATGGTCTTCATTACCGGAAAGGACAATGATCTTCGTGGCCGGTTCCTGCCGCAGCATCTCCTCCAGGCAGCGCAGTCCCTCAGAAGCGCCGTCGATATCGGGAGGAAGGCCCAGATCGAGGGTGACAACCTTTGGATTATGCTGCCGAAACAATTTAAGGGCTTCATCAACCGATTCTGCCAGAAAAATCTTGTAATTTTTTGTCAGGCCCCATTTAAGTTGCTTTCTGATTTCACCACTATCATCAACTATCAGTAATTTTTCCAAAGTATCCCCCGATCAGAGCTTTCGACTCCATTATGACGCCAAAGGCAGGTGCAGGGTGAATGTCGTTCCGACCCCTTCCTGACTTTCAACCTCAATACATCCCCCATGCGATTCAACAATTTGTTGACATTGATACAAACCAATTCCAAAACCATGCTTCTTGGTCGTCTCAAACGGCTTGAAAAGTTTTTCGACCATAAACTCAGAGCTCATCCCACAACCGAAGTCTTTGACTTCAACGAATGCGGAACGATCATGTTTCCCATAACTCACCTGCACTGCCCGCCCCTGCGACGTTGCCTCCACAGCATTAACCAGCAGGTTTAATATAACCTTATAAATCTCTTCCTCATCAACCGCAACCCGAATCGGATCGCCGTGAACCTCAATAGCGGCCGCGGCTGTCTCAGTGGCATCATGAACGATCTTACCCAGCTCAACTGCCGCAATAACCAGTTCGGGTTTTTCCTTAACATTCTTCAAACGGGCAATCAGTCCCTTCATATTTCTGACCGTATTCCCGACAGTTTCAAGCATGTCTTCCTGAAAGTCAGGGTCATTGATGTATTCTCTGGCGTTGTCGAGCATCAGTGACAACCCCGAAACCTGATTTTTCAAATCGTGGAGGACAAAAGTGGAGACCTTGCCGATAGCGGCCAGTTCCCTGGCCGTCGAGAGTTGTTCCGACAACCGTAGCCCCTGGACCGTTGCAATTGACTGCCGTGCCAGCATTTTCAGCAAATCGTAATCTTC
>CAZQFI010000031.1:0-2610 GCA_964592545.1 uncultured Geobacteraceae bacterium | reverse complement strand
CAGGATTTTTGATAAAGCGGTATCCCCGTCCGCGGACCGTACGAAAATATTTGGGTTGAGTTGGCTCTTCTTCAAAATATTTGCGTAACCGGACAATGAAGTTATCGAGCGTTCTTGTCTCCGTTTTTGGTGACATTCCCCAGACCTGCTTAAGAATTTTTCCCCGCGACAGAATTTTTCCTTCCTGATCAAAGAAAAGCTGCAGCATTTTTACTTCCAGTTCTGTCAACTGGATTGTTCCTTTACGAGTAGTTGCCTGATAAGTATCAAGGTCGATTGTATTGCCGCCAAAGGAATATTTTGTGTTCTTTTGCGGAGCTGGCTGCCAGGTTGTCCGGCGCAGCAGGTTTGCGACTCTCAACAGAAATTCTTTCAAATTAAACGGCTTTGCCAGATAGTCATCGGCCCCTTTACTGAGACCGGTGATTCGATCCTGCTCTGATCCCCTGGCGGTCAGCATCAGAATCGGGATCTGATTATTATTTTCACGCAGTCGGTCACAGACCTCAAGCCCGTCAATTCCCGGTAGTGCCAGATCGAGAATCATCAGTGCATAGGTATTTTTTTCCAGCAGTTCAAGAGCCTCTTCACCCGATTCGACATGGGTGACCTGATAGTTCTCTTCGTTCAGGTTGAAAACCAGCCCTTCAGCGATGTGTGGTTCGTCTTCAACCAGCAGCAGTGGCAATTTATCAGCCATTATGTCTCCTTCTTTTCAACCAGTGGGATCATCAGGTGAAATGTACTGCCATGGCCGCTGCCGGGACTTTCAAGCCAGACTTTGCCATTGTGGAGGCGAATCACATTACGGACAATAAACAATCCGAGACCGCTGCCTCGAATCGTTTTTCCGGTGGGACGAACCCGGTAAAAAATCCGGAAAACTTTTTTTTGATAGCGACTGGGGATACCGTGCCCCTGATCGGAAAAACGGAGATGAGCCATCTCACCATCTTTTTTGAGCTCGACAGTGACCTGTGGCGGCTGATCGGTGTAGAGAATCGCGTTTTCCAGTAAATTACGGAGTACCGTTTCAAGGGCGTCAGTCTCAAAGAGGGCGATCAGCTCCGGTTCAATGGTCCAGCTTAATGTGCCGTCTTCGGGAAACGTTTCTTTTTCACGCAGCAGGTAATTTTCAACCATTTGTGAAAGATTATCTCGCTGCAGATTCAGTCGTGCCCCGCGGTGCTCAATTTTGTTGGCCGTCAGCAGGTTGTTGATCAGGGTGTTGAGGCGTTCACTGTCGCCCTGCATCCGGGAGACAAATTTTTGCAGTTGCTCAGGGCTGGGCTGCCGCATCTGGATCGTTTCGAGGTGGAGCTGGATCGATGCGAGGGGGGACTTCAGTTCGTGAGTCACCTGATTGATAAAGTGCTGCTGGGCCTGATTCAGGGCAGCCTGACGGCGCCAGTAGAGGAAGATGACGTAAATACCGATCAGAATAGCGACCAGCAGCAGGATTCCTTCGGTCAGAATCAGCCAGTCGGTTTTTCCGGGAAGCCATTCGGTCTGATAGCGGGCAGCGAGTTCTTTGAACTGCTGGTGCCGCCCGAGAAACCAGTAAATCCAGGAAATTAACAGGAGTATCCAGAGAATCTGGATACTGATGAAGGTGATAAACGGGTGAAAGAGGCGACGAAAAAGTTTCATGGCTTCTCTATTACCATTCGTTCCAGGGGAGGACAAGTGAGTTTTACATAACTATTACATTCATTTGATATCTCGGCTGATAAAATCAACGTTTAAAAAAAACAGGAGTTCTCTATGTTTAAAGAATTAACGATAGGAAAATATACCGTTCCGTTCCCGCTGATTCAAGGGGGAATGGGAGTCCGGGTTTCGGGACATCGACTGGCAGGACATGTTGCTCTGAATGGGGGCATCGGGATTATCGCAACTGCTGGTCTGGCTCTGGGCAGTGACCACTACGACGGACGTAACTATTTTTCTGCCGATCGGCAGGCACTTATCGATGAAATCCACAAAGCATACGAGATTGCACCTGATGGTGTGATCGGTGTCAACTGTATGGTTGCGGTTAAAAACTTTGAGGATGCTGTCCGTGCGTCCTGCGAAGCGGGAGTCAAGATCATTATCAGTGGTGCCGGTATGCCGATGAATCTTCCCGGGTTGACCGTCGATTACCCCGATGTTGCACTGGTGCCGATTGTATCATCTCTCAAAGCAGCTGAACTGATCGCCAGAAAATGGCACCGGACCTATAACCGTTTTCCTGATGCCGTGGTTGTTGAAGATCCCGATACTGCCGGTGGCCATCTGGGTGAGAAAATGGAGAACATCGGTAATGGTGATTACGATCAATACGCCACAGTGAGGGCGGTGAAAGACTATTTCAAAACTAAATGGGACCAGGATATTCCGATTATTGCTGCCGGGGGGGTCTGGGACCACGATGACCTTCAATATGCGCTTGAACAGGGTGCTGACGGTGTGCAGATGGGAACCCGTTTTGTCGTGACCGAAGAGTGTGATGCCGATGATGCTTTTAAACAGGCGTATCTCGATTGCACCAAAGATGACATCGGATTGATTCTGAGCCCGGCGGGTCTTCCCGGCCGGGCAATCAAAAAACATATTGATAAGGTTCGC
>CAZQFI010000030.1:0-2000 GCA_964592545.1 uncultured Geobacteraceae bacterium | reverse complement strand
GCTGCCGGATTTGGTGTCCGCCTTGATGCCGCGGCAGGTTATGCCGGAGCCCATATCACCCCATACTACGATTCGTTGCTGGTTAAGATTTCAACCTGGGGCCTGACGTTTGCGGATGCTGCCAGAACGATGCACCGGTCGTTACAGGAATTCCGGATTCGCGGCGTCAATACCAATATCGGCTTCCTCGAAAAAGTAATGACCCACCCGGTTTTTCTTGAAGGAAACTGTGATACCTCTTTTCTTGAAAAGCATCCTGAGGTTTTTGATCTGCGGGTCAAAAAGGACCGGGCCAACAAGATTCTCAATTTCATTGGCCATACTGCGGTGAACGGTTATCCGGGGATTTCTCCCGAGAAAAAACTCAATTTTTCCGATTTGAGAGAGCCCGATCTCCCTGAGATCCCCTATGGTCAGCAGCATCCCCGCGGAACACGCGACATCCTGCGTGAAAAAGGGCCGGAAGGGCTGGCTCAATGGGCGCGTAAGCATAAGCGACTGCTGGTGACCGATACGACGATGCGTGATGCCCACCAATCGTTGGTTGCAACCCGTTTCAGGACCTTTGATCTTGACCGGATTGCTGAAGCGACGGCTCACTTAGGTGGTGGACTCTTCTCTCTGGAGATGTGGGGTGGGGCAACTTACGATGTCTCAATGCGCTTCCTCCGTGAGGATCCGTGGGAACGCCTCGATCGACTGCGGGCAAAAATTCCCAATGTTCTCTTTCAGATGTTGTTGCGCGGCTCCAATGCTGTCGGCTACACCAACTACCCCGACAATGTCGTGCAGGAGTTTGTCAAGAAATCGGCGGAGAGTGGTATCGATGTCTTCCGTGTTTTCGACTCCCTCAACTGGACGAAAGGGATGCAGGTTGCTATGGATGCCGTCAATAAAAACGGCGCAATCTGCGAGGCGGCAATTTGTTATACGGGTGACATTCTTGATCCCAAGCGCGATAAATATCCCCTTGAATATTATGTCGCTATGGCAAAAGAGCTGGAAAAAATGGGTGCTCATATCCTCGCCATTAAAGATATGGCCGGTTTGATCAAGCCGTTTGCGGCTGAGAAACTGATCAAGGCACTGAAGAGTGAGATCGGATTGCCGATCCATCTTCATACTCACGATACTTCAAGTAACGGTGGTTCAATGTTGCTGACCGCAACCCAGGCGGGGTGTGATATCGTCGATGTCGCCCTGTCATCAATTTCGGGTCTGACGGCACAGCCGAATCTTAATGCCCTGCTTGCAACCCTCGAAGGGACCATCTGGGATCCGCAGCTGGATATGGACGGGATGCAGAAACTTGCCAACTACTGGGAAACCTGTCGAACCTACTATGCCCCGTTTGAGTCGGAGCTTCGCAGTGGTACGGCGCAGGTCTATTATCACGAAATCCCCGGGGGGCAGTATTCCAACTATAAACCCCAGGTTGAAGGGTTGGGGCTGGGACATCGCTGGGAAGAGTGTAAGGAGATGTACCGCAAGGTCAACGACATGTTCGGTGATCTGGTCAAGGTGACGCCTTCCTCAAAAATTGTCGGTGATATGGCGATGTTCATGGTGCAGAATGATCTTGAGCCGGAGGATGTCTACGAGCGCGGTCATGAGTTGACTTTCCCGCAGGGAGTTATCGATTTCTTCAAGGGGATGATTGGCCAACCGTATGGCGGCTTTCCTGAAAAATTACAGAAGATTATTTTGAAGGGGGAAGAGCCATTAACCCATCGTCCGGGGGAACTGCTTGAGCCGGTCGATTTTGTCCTGAAACGGGATGAGTTGGAAAAGAAGCTGGGCCACAAAGTCTCCGATCGGGATGTCCTGTCAGCAGTTCTCTATCCGGGCGTGTATGAGGAGTTTGATCGATTTCGCCAGGAATACAGTGATGTTTCAGTTCTCCCAACCCCGGTTTTCTTCTACAGACTTGATGTTGGTGATGAGGTGACGATCGATATTGAAGCCGGGAAAACGCTGATTGTTAAATTGAATGCGATCGG